>DATLYY010000079.1 GCA_035574275.1 Verrucomicrobiia bacterium | reverse complement strand
GCGGGCGATAGGAACGGGAAAAGATTCTCCCAAAACCGCCGGTGTTGATATTTTGGGCTGGGAATTCGCCTTCGAAATAAACGAAATGGCCAAACAAGTGGCGGAAGAAGCAAGGGTGGATGTGTCCTTCAAAAAAATTCCGCGTGAAGTTTTGGAAAAGAAAGCGGTGGAGCAGGGAGACATTCATTTTTATGAACTGGCGGCTTTGAAGGTTGACGTTAAAGCTAAAGGACGGCAGGTCAGTTTAAAGCTGAAAGATTTTGTCATACCGCCGGATGACGTTCCGGCGGACGTTCAAAAGGCGATAAAGCATTGGAGCCAGTGGATAGATTATTGGGCGGTGGATTGGGACTTCAAAGGGGACACCTTCCACAACCAGTGGCAAAGCTACCGCACCCGCAAAAACCCGGATTTGCAAAAAGAAATTTCCAATAACTACGAAAAACCGGGACAATATACAATTGTCGTAAAAGTCATTGACATTTTAGGGAACGATACGACCAAGGCCGTTCAAGTTGAGGTAAAATAGTGCCTCGCACCAGAAAAAAAGCATCAGATATTTCCCAGCAAGACCTTATCGATGTCAGTTCCCGGTTAAAAACCGCCCCCTGCGTCCCCGCCCTGCGCGAAGCGTTAAAAGCTTGGCGGGCCGGTGGCTACAAAGGCACTACCGAAACAACCCAAATTTTGCTGAATCACTGGTTCAAAACCGACCATCGTTTGCCAAGCGGCCAGCCATTTGCCTATCACTATTCCCAGCGGGATGCCATCGAAACCTTGATTTATGTATGGGAATATGAAAAAGTAAGAACCCGCAAAGGTTTGTTGGAACGATACGCGCAAGACCTCAAAGGAGTGCGGCTTCCGCCCTATGACGAATTTGCCCGGTATTGTATCAAAATGGCCACGGGTAGCGGAAAGACCAAAGTTATGGCTTTGGCCATCGTCTGGCAGTTTTTAAACGCCGTCCGGGAAGGCGGCGAAGATTATGCCAAAACCTTTTTGGTGATTGCCCCCAATGTAATTGTCTTCGAACGGCTCAAAACCGACTTTCAGAGCGGCAGGATTTTCAAAGCCGACCAAATGATTCCTCGCTCTTTGGAAATATTCTGGGATTTTGACTGCGTTATGCGGGGGGATGGCGAAAGACCGCACTACGAAGGAACTCTGTTCCTCACCAACATTCAGCAATTCTATGAACGAACCGGGCGGCAAAACGACCAAGAGCCAGAACAAATGACCGCTGTAATGGGTTCAAAACCCCCAACCCAAAAGTTGGACTTTACGGATTTTAGCGAAAGAATTGCCTTGCGAAGTGGCAAACTTTTGGTGGTAAATGACGAAGCCCACCACACACACGATGAAGAGAATGAGTGGAACAAAATAATTCGGGATCTTCATACTAAAACACCGCTCTCGGCACAACTTGATTTTACGGCTACACCTCGGTTTCAAAAAGGAGAAATCTTTCCTTGGACAATTTTCGACTATCCGCTACTGCAAGCTATTCGGGATGCAATTGTGAAAAGACCAGTCAAAGGCATCGCTCGTTTCGCTGAAGCAAAATCCAATATTGCCAGCACCAAGTACAAGCCCTTTCTGATTGCGGGAGTGGAGCGGTGGAGGGAATACTACGAGCAACTGGCCCCGCTGAATAAAAAACCGATTTTGTTCATAATGCTGAACAGTACCGATGAAGCGGATGATGTGGGCGACTGGTTGAAAGTTAAATATCCAAAAGAATTTGGCGGCGAACAAACCTTGATAATTCATACCGATACAAAAGGGGAAATTACCAAAGCAGATTTGGAAAAAGCCAGAAAGTTAGCCAAAGATGTGGACCACGGGGAAAACCCGGTTAACGGCATCGTCAGCGTACTGATGCTTCGGGAAGGGTGGGACGTGCAGAACGTTACCGTCGTGGTTGGTTTGCGGCCGTACAGTTCAAAAGCAAAAATTTTACCGGAGCAAACTATTGGCCGCGGTCTGCGCTTGATGTTTCGCGGTCTGCCTGTCGGCTACAAAGAAAGAGTAGATGTCATCGGCAACAATGCGTTTTTGACTTTTGTGGACGAACTGGAAAAAGTCGAAGGTATCCCATTGGATACCTTTGAAATTGGAAAAGACCGCCTTAAAATTTTAACGATTATGCCTGCTGAGGAAAAGAAGAAATTTGACATTGGCTTGCCGATTTTAACGCCATCCTTAATGCGAAAAAAGAGCTTGGCCGAAGAAATTGCAGAATTGGACGTAATGACATTCGATTGTCCGGTAATCCCAATGAGCAAGAAAGATGTGGCCGCGGATAAGTTTATGTACGAAGGGTACGACATTATTAACTTGGAAAAATTATTTGAGAGGGAATATGCAATACCGGATCCCCAAACGGCGCAGGAAATTATTGGCTACTACGCCCGTCAAATAGCCCAAGAAGTGAAACTTCCTTCCCAATTTGCGGCTTTGGCTCCCAAAGTGACCGATTTTTTTGAAAACAAAGCTTTTGGCAAAAAAGTTGACTTGGAGGATAAATCCGTAATAAAAGCAATGAATTCTAACGTAGCGCAATTTGTATGTACCCGTGCTTTTGGCAAGGCGCTGCGGGGAAAAGCGGTCTCCGAACTTCAGCCAGAGTTGGTCATACCGGAAAGATTCCTTTCCGAAACGGAACCCTTTCCATGGTCCCGTCCCGTTTGGGAGGGCCGAAAAACCGTTTTCAATTTGGTTCCATGCGATAATGAATTTGAGAAAACTTTTGCCAAATTTTTGGATTCGGCAGAAGATGTCAAGGCATTTTCAAAACTTCCTATGGTTTTCGGTTTTTCTATTGACTATTTGGATGCGGCAATGAATTTGGGCTATTACTACCCGGACTTTGTTGCATTGGATACGGAGGAAACATATTGGATATTGGAAACCAAAGGCCAAGAAACCGAAAACGTAAAACACAAAGACCGCGCCGCAAAACTTTGGGCTGAAAACGCCACAAAATTGACCGGAAAGAATTGGAAATATTTGAAAGTTAAACAAAAAGAGTTTGAACAGTTGCGCCCTTCATTGTTATCCGAATTGTCGGTTTTATCTGCTGCGCTACTGTAATCCTCTCATTTTGCGTTGACAAGCGGGTAGGAAGTTTTTTACTTGTCGGTGATGGACTTGGAGGGAAGTTTAAACCGGTTTTCGGTTGCGGAGGTCTTTCAACTCCTTTCCTTTTCCCGCAAGACCGGCACGCTCGGCCTGCAGCGGCAGGAGGAGGTGGCGATGGTGTATTTCAACCAGGGGAACGTCATCTACGCCTACACGCCGCAGCAGAAAATCCCGCTGGGGGAACTGCTCGTCCAGCAGGGGGTTTTGACCCAGAACCAACTGGCGGGGGCCCTGGCGGAAAAGGAGAAGCACCCGCAAAGGCGCATCGGGGAGATTTTCGTCAAGTTCGGCTTTGTTTCCCGCTCGCAGATGGAGGATGCCGTCCGGCGTCAAGTCGAAGAGCTCATCTATCGGCTTTTGCACTGGGAGAACGGGAATTTCAAATTCTACGAAAACGAATTCCCGACCGAAGAGGAAATTCTGATTCACATCTCCACCGAAAATCTAATCCTCGAAGGGGTCCGGCGGCTCGATGAACTGGAAGAGGTCAAACAGCGGCTGCCGGATTTCGGCACGGTGTTTGTGGTCAAGCCGATTCCGGAGCAGCGGATCCGGGACGTGGCGCTCAAGGGGGATGAGTGGAACATTCTGGCGCTCGTCGACGGCCGGAAGGATGTGTACCAAATCATCGAGCGCTCAAACCTCGACCGGCTTTCGACTTTGAAAAACCTGGCGGCTTTGTACATGTCCGGGCTCATCGAGCCGGCCAAGGAGGGGAACGGGAGCGGGGAGGAGAAGTTGGTGGGGCTGGTGGAAAAACTTTCGACCCTTTTGGAAACCTACCAAAGGAAATGAGCTCCCCCCGGGCGGAAATTTTTGAGCGGCTGGCCCAACAGTCGGAGGAATTTCTGGCCGGCTGGGCGCAAAGGGAGGCCGAGGGGCTGAAAACCTTCAAACAAATCTGGCGACTGAAGGAGCTGGCCTACCGCCCGATCGAGGAATTTCCGGATTTGGCGGAGCGCTTCCGGCTCTTTGAGCAGTGGCTGGGGACAGAGGGGATGGAGCTGGCTTCCACCCCCCTCACGCGCTACCAGATGGAGGAGGTTTCCGCCGCCTTGGAAAAGCTCAAGCTTTTTCTGCCGCGCAACGGGGAGGGGACGGAGGCGGGGGATTCCGGCGACCATCTTGCAGAGCTTTCGGAAAAGTTCGTGGCCCGGCTGACCGGGCGGGAGGCGAAGCCGCCCGCCTTTGCGGCGAAAACCGGCCATTTCCCCTCCGGCAACGACCGCACCAGCGGGGATTTGAGCGAGGATTTCCAAAAGCTTTTGGGATATGAGCTGGAGTACATGCGGGAGTACCGCAAGCCGGGGGAACATCCGCTTTCGGTCATCGGGCGGCTTTTGGATGCGCTCACCGCCCGGTATCATCTGGCGGACGAGGTGTTCGTGGCGCATCTTTTGTACTTTTTGCAGGCGCAGAACTATCCCGTGGGGCCGTACCTGGAAAAATTCCGGCAGGTGAAAAGCCGGGTGAAGAAGTAGGATGGAAGAGACCGCGGAACTTTTGTATTTCCAGGCAATCGAGTCGCTTTTGAAGAAGGATTTCGACGCCGCGGAGGTGTATCTGGAGCGGGCGCGGCGGAAGCCGGGGTTTTCGCACGAGGCGGAGATTGCCTACACGGCGCTTTTGGTGCGCAAGGAGGCGTTGAAACAGAAAGAGGTGTACAACATTTAGCGTTTTTCGGGCCGGTTTCGTATTATATTACGCCCAGCGGGTTTCGAAAGGAACCGGGAAAGCCGGATTCGGGTTTTAGGCAAGGTAAAAGATTGGCGGTAAAGGAGGTTTAAATGGCCAAGAAACAGAGCTTCGCCGACAAGGCGTCCAAAGTGAAACACTCGGTCACCTGCCCGGTTTGCGGCGGGACGGTGCAGTCCGTTCTGTACGTCCGCTCGGCCAAGGCGGATTCGGGGGCGTGGAAATTCCGCCAGAAGGTCGTGCAGGTCTGCAAGTGCAACCACGCGGAGATTTACGGATAAGCGGGAAATAATCCGTTTTACGCCGCTCCCACGGAGAAAGTTGGGAGCGGCTTTTATTTGCAGAGGTTCCCACTCTTTACAACCTTGAGAAAAATCGGTAAATACTAATGTCCGATATGAAAATCGAAAAAGAATTTTTGCCGTTCGTCATCCGGCCGGGGCGGTACACCGACGGGGAGCTGGGAAGCTTTAAAAAAGAGGGGCAGAAAATCCGGGCGGTGCTGCTCTATCCGGATTTGTACGAGTTTGCAATTTCCTCCTTCGAACACCGGCAGGCATATGCCGTTTTGAACAACCATCCGGATATTGCCGTGGAGCGGGCGTATCTGCCGGCGCCGGACGCCCAGAAGGTGATGAAGGAAGAAGGCGTGCCGCTTTTCACCGTAGAGTCCGGGCGGCCGGTGAAGGAATTCGATTTGATTCTGTTCCAAACAGAGCGGAAAAGGGACCATTTCTTTTTTCCGCGATTGATGGAGCTGGCCGGCCTCGAAGCAGAAAGGGAAAAGCGGGGTGGGGGAGCGGTGGTCGCCACGTTCGGCAAGGGGTCGCTCTGGAGCGGGGGATTGGGGCGGTTTTTCGACACGGCGGTTCATCTCGAAGGGTTCGCCGCGGCCGTTGCACTTTCGAGAAGTTTGTCCAATCTGAATGAGAAGTTTGACCGGCAAAGGTTTTTGGAAAATCTGGAAGGGGCGACCATCTATGCCACCAATCAAAGCAAAAAAGGGCATCCGGCGATAACGCCGTCGGAATATCGAAATTATTTCCCCAAACTTTTGATTCCCACGCTCGACCCGGAAAGCTCGTTTTTGAATATCCGGCTGGACGGGCTCACCGGGGATTTGGACGTCACGGCGGCGGCGGTGGATTTGCAGAACCTGGTTTTTGCCTCCGGCTATGACGACGTGCGGTTCGACTTTGCGGGCGGGGAGCCGCCTTTGCCTTTGGCGCCGCTGGCGGCTTCGCTGGCCGGTTACATGAGCAAGGTGTACGGCAAGCTGGATTTTTCCAACCTGAAGCCGGAGCTGTTCACGCCGGAGCTTTTGGCGGTTTTGCGAAAGAGTTCCGTACTCGGCGCCGGGTTTTACCTCGGCTCCGGCGTTGAACGGAACCGGAAGCTTTTGGGGGTGCAAGCCGGGGAGGGGGAGATTTTCGAAAAGGTGCGGGAGGTTTTGAATCTTGCACCCAAACAAATCCGGCTGTACCTGTATTTAGGTTTTCCGAATGAAACGGAGGAGGAGATTGCCGAGACGGCCGAGTTTTTGAACCGGGTGGCGTCGGAAGTGCGGCGGGGTTCCGGGCGGACGATGCTGCGGGGGTATTTGGGGGTTTTTTCCGCCGTGCCGCATCAAGGATTGTGGAAGGGGGCTTTGATTGGGCCGTCCGAAGTCACCCGGCGGCAGGAACTTTTGAAAAAGCATCTTTCGGCCCGCAATCTGCAACTGCGCTACGAGCCGCCGGAACAGATTTATCTGACCGGGTTGTGGGAACGGCTCGGCGATAAAGTTGCGGATTTTATTGCGGGTTATGCCGCTCACATCAAGCCGGATGAGACGCCGGACGACGGAGCGGATTACCGTCGGCTGGACTGGGTGCTCCAAGAAATGGGCGTCAGAGCAACAGAAGTTTTGGGCGCGGAGTTTTTAGGCACCGAACCCCGGAGCGGGGGCTCCGGGCTACCCACGGACTGGGCGTACCGGGTTCCGGTCGTCAAAAAATCGGGCGCGCCGATTACGCTCTCGCTGGAGCCGCCGACGACGGCAGCCTCGGCTTCGGGCGGGGAAATGCAATACGGGCGCGCCAAACGGAGAATTCGCTTCCACCCCGAGGCACTGCAAGTGCCGAACACGGTCATCCGCTTCCGCTGGGAGAAGGGGGAGGCGGCGCGGTATTCCTCCCACCTCGACGTCATCAAAGTTTTTGAGCGGGCTTTGCGCCGCTCCGGGCTGCCGGTTTCGTATTCGCAGGGGTTTCACCCGAAAATGAAGGTGGCGTTCGGGCCAGCTCTGCCGCTCGGCCATCTTTCCACGGCGGAATATCTGGATATCCGCTTCGAGCAGCCGTACCGGCAGGAGTTTTTTGCCCGGCTGGCTGCAGCCCTGCCGCCGGGATTTTCGCTCATCGATGCCCAGCCGATTCTGGCCAAGACAGAATCCCTTTCGGCCAGCGTGAACGTGGCCCGCTATGAAGTCCGGCTGCCGGGAGCGGTCGAGTCAACTCGCTGCGCAAAATTTCTGGAAGAAAAAGAGGTATGGGTGGAGCGGAGTTCCGAGGGGGAGCGAAAACGGGTGAACGTGCGCCCGTTCGTGCGGGGGCTGGAGCCGAATGGACACGGGCTTAAAATGGAATTGGTGATGGCAGGGGGGGACTACGCCCGGCCGGAGGAGGTCTTGGTCGGAATGGGGCTGCCGGAGATGGTGACGCAGGAGGCGGTTTTTATCCGGCGGGAGCTTTTGATTTTTGCCGATGGGAATCTTCTTTCGCCCCACGAGGTGAGATAAACGAAAGCCGCAAGTTCGTCCGGGGTCGAAACAATTTCCCCCGCGCGGCGGGCGGCGGCAAAAATTCTGGCCGGCTGGCTGGAAGCGGGCGGGGATCCCAAACAGGCGCTGCGCGGCGTTGCGGGGCTTTCGGCCCAGGACCGTAGCTTGGTCTGGGAGCTGGTGGTCGGAACCATCAAAAAATTCGGGCGGCTGGAGCGATTTTTGCCCCTGCTTTTAGCAAAAGAAAATCCTCCCGTTACTTTGAAAGCGATTCTTCTACTTTCGCTATTCCAACTGGAAGAAAAAAAATGGCCGGAGTATGCCGTGGTGAACGACGCCGTGGAGCTGGCGAAAGTGTTCCGCTTAGGCAAACTTTCCGGTGTGGTGAACGGCTGTTTGCGGAAGTTTTTGCGTGAGCGACCGGCGCTCTCGTTCACCGATGCGGCGGATGAGCTGGCGGGAACGTATTCCTATCCGAGCTGGATTGTGGAGGAGTGGCTCGGTTTGTTTGGCCGGGAAAAGACAATACGGATGCTGGCTTGGGGGAACGGAGCGCCGGCGACTTTTGTGCGCCTAAACCGGTTGAAAACCAATGAGGAGGAGTTTTTTTCATTTCTTGCCAAGCAGAAATTCGAATGGGAGCGGTGCCTTCGGTTTTTGAATTTTTACAAAATCAGGAAAGAAATCTCCTTGACCGATTTTGAGCTTTTGCGGGAGGGGAAGGGATACATTCAAGATCCCTCGACAATGCTCGCCGTGCGGGTTTTGGACCCGCATCCGAACGAGGAAATTCTGGACGCCTGCGCGGCGCCGGGAGGAAAGACGGCTTTGATTGCTGAATCGGGCGCGAGTATCACGGCGGTGGAGAGAAGTCCCCGAAGGATGCAGGTTATGGCGGGGAACTTCAAGCGGCTCGGAGTGAAGGGTGTTCATCTGGTCACCGGGGATTTTTTGACGCATCCGTTCAAGCAGAAATTTGATAAAATTTTGATTGACGCGCCGTGCACTGGGCTTGGAACGATGGCACGGCACCCGGAGTTGCGCTGGGAAAAGAAAAAGGAGGATGCCGTGCGGCTCGGCGCACAGGCCTTGCAATTTCTGGAACGGGCCGCGGGGCTGGTCAAACCCGGAGGAATTATTGTTTATTCCACCTGCACGCTGACGACGGAGGAAAACTGGAACGCTTGCGAAAAATTTTTGGCCGGGCATCCAGAATTCGAACGGGAGAGTTCGGAAGCTTGGGCGGGGAAAGAATTTTGCGATACGCAGGGGAACGTGGTGATTTTGCCGGGAGAGTATGAAACCGACGGGGTTTTCGTATGCCGGTTGAAAAGAAAAAAGTAGTTCCGGCAAAGGTCGTCCGGCCGGGGAAGGTGGAGCTTTCCTCACCCGTTCAGTATTTGAAAGGGGTGGGGCCGGAAAGAGCCAAGGCGCTGTCCGAGGTCGGCGTGGAAACCGTCGAGGATTTTCTCTATTACTTGCCACGCCGTTACTTGGACCGAAGCCGGGTGGTGAAAATTGGCGATTTGAAAGTGGGGGAGGAGGTCACAGTCGTCGGCAACGTTCTGGACGTGCGGGTTGTGCGCCGGCGGACGCAGCGGTTTGTGGTCACTCTGCACGATGGGACGGGGTATCTGGCTTTGGTCTGGTTCCACGTTCCCTCTTTTTTGCCCGGCTACTTTGAGAAGGGGATGGAGGTGGCGGCTTCCGGCGTCGTTTCCCTCTACGGCACTCTGCAGATGACCCATCCGGATTTTGAAATCGTCGGCGGCCCGGAGGAGCAGAAATTTCTGCACACCGGGCGGGTGATACCTTTATATCCCTCGACGGCCGGGCTGAAGGCCAAGCGGCTCGATTCGCGGGGGATGCGGCGTTTGATGTTTGATTTAATCGACAAACACTCCGAACTGTTTTTTGATTTATGGCAAAAGGAGGAACTGGAGAAGCTGTCGCTGCCGGAGTTGGGGTGGGCGCTCAAGCACGTCCATTTTCCGGAAACGCTGGAGGACGCCGAGCGGGCACGGAACCGGCTGGCGTTCGACGAGCTTTTCGCCCTGGAGCTGGTGCTCCTCGGGCGCAAGCGTAAGTTGCGTTTGCATCCGAAAGAGCGGACCTTCCGGCCGCCGGGGAAACTGGTCGAAGAATTCTATTCGATACTACCATTCAAATTGACGGCGGCGCAAAACCAGGCCTTGGCGGAGATCTTCACCGACATTTTGTCCCCCTACCCGATGAGCCGGCTTTTGCAGGGGGACGTGGGCTCCGGAAAGACGGCGGTGGCGGCCGCCACCATGGCCTTCGCCGTGGAGAACGGCTATCAGGCCGTTTTGATGGCGCCGACGGAGGTTTTAGCGGAGCAGCATTTCCGGACGCTTTCGGCTTGGTATTCCAAACTGGGAATAGAAGCGGGGCTTTTGACCGGCTCGGTCAAAAACGCCCAGCGGGAAAAACTCTTGGCCGGGCTGGCCTCCGGTGAATTGAAATTGGCCGTCGGCACACACGCGCTACTCGAGCCGACGGTGGAATTCAAGGAGCTGGCGCTGGTGGTGGTGGATGAGCAGCACCGCTTTGGCGTCTCGCAACGGGGGCTTTTGAAGCGGAAGGGAAGGGAGGCGGAACTTTTGGCGATGACCGCCACGCCGATACCCCGCTCGCTGGCCTTGACGGCGTACGGAGATTTGGATATGTCGGTCATCAAAGAGCTTCCGGCGGGGCGGGCGCCCATCACCACGGCGTACCGGACGGAGGAGAAAAAGCCGGAGATTTGGAATTTCGTCAAAACCGAGCTGGCCAAAGGCCGTCAGGCGTACGTGGTTTATCCAGTGATTGAGGAATCGGAAAAATCCGATTTGAAAGCAGCCAAGGCGGAATTCGAAAACCTAATGAAAATCTTTTCCGAATTTTCAGTCGGACTTCTGCACGGCAAGCTTAAAGGAAACGAGAAGATAAAAGTTATGGAGGGGTTCTCGTCCGGAAAGCTGAAGCTTCTGGTGGCCACGAGCGTGGTCGAAGTGGGGTTGGATGTCCCCAACGCCACTTTGATGATTGTGGAAGAAGCCCAGCGGTTCGGGCTGGCGCAACTGCATCAATTGCGCGGCCGGGTGGGACGGGGAGCGGAGAAATCGTACTGCATTTTGATTTCTCCGCCCAACATTTCGGCTACCGCCAAGGCGCGGCTGGAAGCGTTGACGAAGGAACGGGACGGGTTCAAAATCGCCGAGCTGGATTTGGAGCTGCGGGGGCCGGGGGAATTTTTGGGACTGCGGCAGCACGGCTTCCCGGATTTGAAAATTGCGCGGCTGGATGATTTGGAGCTCATACACCGGGCGCGCAAGAAAGCGGAGGAGGTTTTGTTCGAGAAAAAGGAGCCGGTGTCCCGCTTTCAGAATTTGTTGCGCCGGTGGGGGAAAACCCTTACCTTTCTGGAGACGAGTTGAACATGTCCGCCGAGCTGAAGCTGAAAGAAATCGTTGCCACCACGGAGAAGGTGGCGCGGGAAATCCGGGAGTTGATTCCCCACATCCACGACTACGATCTGCAGCGCCTTTTGAAAAAGGTGGATGCCGATTTATCCGACGCTTTGCACGATTTGGCCATCGCCGTCCGGCTTTCGGAAAAAAAGACGGCCTGATTCCCGTTGATCGAGACCTTTCATCTCGGCAAAAACTTCGGCTCTGTTCGCGCCGTCGTTGATTTAAACCTTCAAACCAAACCCGGCGAAATTTTCGGCTTTCTGGGGCCGAACGGCGCGGGGAAAACCACCACCATCAAACTCATCACCGGGCTTTTGCGCCCCTCCTCCGGGCGGGTGGTCGTCGGCGGCGTTGACGTCGTCAAAAACCCCGTGGAGGCGAAAAAAATTCTGGCCTACGTGCCGGACCAGCCGCAGCTGTACGGCAAGCTGACAGTGGAGGAGTTTTTGAAATTCATCGGCGCGGTGTACCGAATGGATTCCAAGTCCTGCCAGCAGGGAATCGGCAATTTCCTCGAGTTATTCGGCTTTGCCGACAAACGGTGGGAGCTTATCGAATCCCTTTCCCACGGCACCAAGCAGAAAGTGGCGTTGGCCGCGGCCTTTCTGCACGAACCGAAAGTTTTGCTTTTGGACGAGCCATTGGTCGGGCTGGACCCCCGCTCGGCGCGGATTTTGAAAGACCTTTTGCGCCAATACGCCAAGCGGGGGGCCACGATTTTTCTTTCCACCCACATTCTGGAAGTGGCGGAGCGGATGTGCGACCGGGTGGGAATCATCAACAAAGGGGAGCTGGTGGCCCTCGGAGCGGCCGAGGAGCTGAAGTCGAAAACCGGCCAAGAAGGGGAGAGTTTGGAGGATCTCTTTTTGGAGCTGACGGGCGGGCTGGAGGAGACCGAAGTTTTGAAATTTCTGGGTGAGCAGGGGTGATGTTTTGGGCCTTGATTGCCGTGCGGCTCAAGTGTTTTTGGAACGCACTCTGGCGGGTGGGGTGGTCGTACCGGTTTTTGGCCCTTTTGGCCCTCCTGGGCATCGGCGTTTTTTGCGCGGTCAGTTTTGGCACGGGATACGGTCTTTTCCGAGCACTCGCCGCGCATCCGGAATGGGGGGGTGTGGTCGCGGAGATTGTTTTGTTTTTTTCCTTTTCGGCCATTCTCCTTTTCTTTTTTATTTCCACGGCCAGCTCGGCCGTGTTCAGTTTGTTTTTGTCCGGCGATTTGGAGTTCCTTTTTTCGCTGCCCCTCCCGGCCCGGATTGTCTTTGCCGCCAAGTTGGTTGAATCGCTGGCGCTCTCCTTTGCCTTCCTTCCCCTTCTTTTTTTGCCCTTTCTGATCGGTTACGGCATCGGGTACGGCGCGCCGTTTTACTTTTATTTCGCCGCGGTTTTGATTTTGGCCGCGCTTCTGGTCTGGGGTTCCTGTTTTGGGTTCGTTTTATCCTCTTTTCTGGCGCGGATTTTGCCGCGCCACCGGGCCCGTGAAATTATGACGGCTGCGGGGGCGCTTTTGGCGGTCGCCTTCGCCTTGGGGATGCAGCTCTTTGCGGGGGAGATTCACTTCCGCAATCCCTCGGAGTGGGAAGCCTGGAGCCGGCCGGAAAACTGGAAGCCGCTTTTGGATACGGGAGAGAATCTTTTGGCCGGGGGGTTAAACTATTTTCCTTCCGCCTGGGCCAAGGAGGCGCTTTTGTGGTCGGCCGGGCAGGGGGGAAGCGGGCTTTACTTTTTGCTTCTTTTGGGGAGCGGGGCGGTGCTTTTCGGCCTGGTGGTTTTTTCCGCCGAGAAGGTTTATTTGCGGGGCTGGCTTGCGGCTGGGCCCAAGGCCAAAAAACAACTTGTTTCGCCGGCGAAAATCGCCACCGCGGAGAAATTTTTCTCCCCTTTTTGGGGGGTGATGAAAAAGGACTGGCAGACGCTCAAACGGGATTGGAATCAAATCATCCCGGCTTTGATCATGCCTGCAATGATGGTCGCCCTTCCGCTTCTGACTTCCGCCGGCATCCGGCAGGATCCGGAAGCCGAGCGGTTCATGCCGTTCTTCATACTCCTTTTTGCCGGCATCGTGGCTCTGCAAAACGGGCTTAGGGCCGTTCCTTGGGAGCGGCTTTCGATGAGCCAGATTCTGGTTGCCCCCCTTCCCATGCCGGTCTACATCCGGGCCAAGCTTGCCTTCGCCTCGCTTTGCACGCTCGCGGAGTTGTGGGTTGCCGCGATACTCTTAACGGTCTTTTTTTCGCTTGAGGTAAAGCATTTCCTTCTGGGGCTGTGGCTCTCTTTTTTCATCGCGTCCTCCGCCGGGGCGATCGGGCTGTGGATAGGGACCGTCTTTGCCCGCTGGGACTGGGATAAACCGAATCACATGGTGACGCCGGGGGGAGCGTTTACCCTGGCCGGAATCATTCTTCTGTACGGGCTTTTGTGGGCCGGGCTTTTAACAGCCGGGGTCGCCGCATTAAAATTTCTGCCGTTTGTCGCCGCTTTTATCGCCGCGAGTATAATTTACGGCGCGGTCAGCTTCTTTTTGGTCTGGCTTTTCGGACTGTTTGCGGTGAAACGGCTGGAGAATCTGGAGTGGAAGTTCGGATAGGGGAGGGGCGGATTTCAGCCGATATCTTTAAAGAGAGAAGGGAAAAACATTATTCTGACTAAAACGGCTCCTAAAGTTGCACCGGTAAGCAGGGGAATCGCTGAGTTGAAAGCCCGGCTGCGGCAGGCCAAAGCGGGGGAGCTTTTGTACCCGCACACCACGATGAAAGTGGGGGGGCCGGCGGAGCTTTACGTTGAGGCCGACAGCACGCAAAAATTAATCGAAGCGGTCATCGCGGCGCGGGAGATTGGCGTTCCGTACTTTGTGATGGCGGGGGGAAGCAATCTGGTCATCGACGACGCCGGGCTTGGCGGACTCGTAATCCGCTATACCGCATCCGACCTCGTTGCGGACACAAATAATATGACGCTCGGCTGCGAGGGGGGGCTTTCACTCTGGAGTTTGGTGCAGGAAGCGGGGAACCAAGGTTGGGCCGGGCTGGAAAACTTGGCCGGGATTCCCGGCTCGGTCGGCGGAGCGGTGTTTGGCAACGCCGGAGCGTTTGGCTATTCCATCGGGGAAATTCTGGAAAGCGGCATCGTTTTGACTCCTGCCAACAGTTTGGAAACGGTCGGCAACGATTATTTCAAATTCCGCTACCGGCATTCCTATCTCAAAGAATCCGGCGATATTCTGCTTTCGGTCAAGCTGAAATTCAAGCCGGGAGATAAAGAAGCGTTGTGGCAAAAGATGAAAGAGATTCTAACTTTGCGGGCGGAAAAGCATCCGCCGCACGATTGGCCCTGCGCAGGGAGCTTTTTCAAAAACATCGAAAAGGCGGACGAGCCGTACGGAAAATTGGCCGCCGGCATTCTTTTGGATAAAGTCGGCGCCAAAAATCTGCGCATCGGGCAGGCGGGTGTTTACCATAAGCACGCCAACATCATCGTCAATTACGGCGGAGCGCGCTTTGCAGATATTCGCCGGCTGGCCAATTTGATGCGGCAGAAGGTGTTCGACGAATTCGGCATCACCCTCGAAGAGGAAATCCGCTACGTGGACGGCTCGGGGCGGAAACAAGGGTAACTTCCCCCTCTCCCAAATACCCCTCCGAACCGATTTAACTCCAACAAAAGCTTGACTTTGGCAGTATCATAGGTAGATTATGGGGTGTGACAGGCCGGGTCCGTCCGGAGGGGAAAAGGGCGGAACGGCATTTGGAATAACTCTTAACAAAGGAGGTACTGACTATAGGTAAATAGGTAACGCGTTGTAATACGCAGCGGGTAATGAAGAACGGTTGTTGTAGAAAAAATTGGTCCCTCGTCTTCGCTCGGGACAAGAAAGCCCAAGCCATTCTGGCTTTGGCTATTTTTGTTTTTCCCACTTTTGCTTTCTCCCAAGGATTAAAACTGGATTTGCTTTCCGGCAACGAGTGCCGGCTTTTTTGCGATTCCACCCGGCAGGGGCTGGCCATGGGGCGGGACAGCGTGGCCTGGCTGCCGGCCCCCAATTACTTGCGCAGCTACCACGACATCGACGATGAAAACCAGTTTTTATCCAGCCGGAGTTACTATTTCAACCGGGATGAACTGAACCGGAACGGGGATTACCGGATTTTTGAGCTTTCGGACGCGGCTCTGTCCCGCAGCGAGTTCCGCGGGCGGGCGGACTGGAACAATACCAAAAGGGCCTCCGTCGGCAAGTCGGTCTCCACTTTTGGAAAGGGGGGGAAGGGGCTTTTGAACGTCGATATCCCGGTGAAGTTTCCCAAGGTCATATCCAGTTTGGTCGGCGAGGGGGGGCCGGGGCTTTCGGTGACCGGCAACTACAAGGTGCTTTTCAAGCTGGACAAAAACTACACCACCGGGGTGAACAACAACGTCGGCGTCGTCCGGCAGGGGACCCCCAGCTTCCAGACCCTGCAGGAATACAACATGTATATCACCGGCAACGTCGGCTCCAAGCTTTTCGTAAACATGAAGACGGACAAAAGCTCCAACCAGTACAACCAGCGGCTGGATTTGTCGGACCGGATTCAAATCCGTTACAAGGGGGAAGAGGATGACTTGGTGCAGACCATCGAGGCGGGGAACACCACGCTTTCGCTGGGGGGAACGCGCTACGCCGGGTTTTCGCAATCGGTGCAGGGGCTTTTTGGCGTAAAGGCGCAGGGGAAATTAGGCGGCTTCAACTGGACCACCATCGCCAGCCAGCAGAAGGGGTCTTCGCAGGGGAAGAGCTTCCGGGCGGGGGCGGAGGCGACCACCGTGCGGATTGCGGACAAAAATTATCTGCGCTATACCTACTTTGATTTGGGGAAAAAGGGGATTGCCAAACCGGATTCGGGCGGCGGAATGCCCCCTTTTACGGATGAATTTGACTTGGACGCTTCCGGTGGGCGGGATACCATCGAAGGGGATCCGATATTTTTCAAGGCGGAGCTTTACAGCAATCAAACCCAAAACCAGTTACCTTACGGAAGGTGTTTCCTTAATCCTCTCGATACGCTTGATACACTGACCAATCCGAAAAGCGAACCGGTGGTGGGGGGATTTTTTTTGCAAATCCCCCGTGACCAGTATCTGTTGAACCGGGACTCCTTTTACGTGGTTTTTAAGTATCCTTTGAACGCAGCGGACAAAATAGGTTACATGATGCAGGTTCGCCGCGGGGCAACCGGTCGGCTGGACACTATCGGCTATGCCTACTGGCCGCTTGGAGCGGATACCACCAATTTCAGCGCGCAGCGGTACGTGTTGAAGCTTCTCAAACGGGACGCGGCAAACCCTCTGAATCCGAGCTATTACTACGAATGGAAAAATGTGTATGATTTGCGGGAGCCGAATTTGGACCGGGACGGCTTCGGGGCGAAGATTTATGAAGGGGACATCAGCGAGGCGAACGATTTAAGCCGCAAGGACTATCAGGGAACACCGGGGGCCGGCGGGGTGCGCTACATCGAGCTTTTGGGGCTGGACCAGGTCAACAATCAATCCGGAGATACGATTCCGGATGGCATCGTTGATTTAAATTACGACTATTCCATCGTGCAGGAGGAATTGGGGCATATCATTTTTCCCGACCGCTACCCCTTCAACCCCACAAAGAATTTTGTGGGGGGATCGGCTGGGGTATTAAAGGTGAAAAACCCCGTCATTTACAATTCCGACAGCGCCGGGGTGGCTTTGGGTAAATATTACCTTGAAATAGCGACCAAGGCCCGGCGGACGGAGTTTTCGCTGGGGCAGGTGGATATTCTGGAAGGGTCCGAGGACGTGCGCTTAAACGGACAGAAGCTCATCCGGGACCAGGATTACCGCATCGACTACCAGCTCGGGACCATCACCTTTTACAATTCCCGGGTGACCGACCCGAACGCCGATGTGCAGGTGAACTACGAATACCAGCCGTTTTTGTCCTCGCAGAAGAAAAACCTTTTCGGGCTGCGGACGGAATATTCCACCTCGGAGCAGTTCCGGTTCGGCTCCACCGTTCTCTACCGCAACTCCTCCACCATCGACCAGAAGCCGAGAATCGGCGAGGAGCCGAACCATGCCCTGCTTCTGGACGCCGATTTCGCCTACACCGGGCAGAGCAACTTTGTAACCAGGCTTTTGGACAAGCTGCCGATGGTCACCGCGGTGGCCCCCTCCGCCTTTCAGCTGGACGGAGAAATCGCCCGGAGCATGCCGAACCCGAACACGCTGGGGAGGGCATACATTGACGACTTTGAAGGGAGCCGGGATTTTTCGAGTTTGGGGATCCGGCGGACCACCTGGACCAAATCCTCGGCGCCAGCGGGAAAAACCCAAACCAACCGCGGGCGGCTGGCCTGGTACGTGCCGGATAACAAGATTTTCGATCCTCGCAACAACAATCTGGCCGTTCGGCGATTTCGCATTTTGGAAATCTTCCCGGACCGTTCCGTGGGGACCCAAGAAGAAGGAATGGACGTTCTCGAACTGCGCTACTTTCCGAAAACGGATACCACCGGCTTTCCGGACACAACCGGATGGGCTGGGATAATGCGCTGGCTGGGCAGCGGCAATCAAAACCATCAGGAAACGCAGCTTTTGGAATTCTGGGTGGGGCTGGAGGAGAGCACCACGGCGCCGCGACTGCATTTTGATTTTGGGCAGATAAGCGAAGATATCGATGGTGACGGTGGAAATCCCGAAACCGAGGACCCGGCGCGGATTGGAACGATTCCGCCGGAACAGGATGTGGGGCTGGACGGCATTCCGGATCCGGATTCAAGCAACGACAACTGGGGCATTTCCATTGACAGCATCAATGGAACGGAGAAAAACAACCAAGACCCGGAGTGGCTTTCCAAGCCGGACAAAGAGGATTTGAACGACGACGGCGGGTTGGGGGGAGCGGACGGTTATTTCTCCTTTACGGTCGATTTGAACGACACCACCCGGTTTGTGGTGCCCGGGTCGAGTCGCTACAACGACTTCAACCTAAACAAAGATAACCAACCGGAAGTCCGCCCCGGTGAGAATCGGGCCATTCGCTGGCGGCTGATACGGGTGCCGCTGAAGGACACGAGCGTGGCAAAAATAGTGGGAGGAAGCCCTTCCTGGAGCAATATCCAGTTTGTGCGCATTTGGCTGGAGGGGATTGACACCTCCCGAATCATCTTCGCCAGTTTGGATTTGGTGGGGAACCGCTGGAAGGAGCTGGGGGTTTTTGACGATTCGCTGAAGCCGGTGACCGACAGCCAGAAGGTGCGGGTCTCCGTAATCAATTCGCAGGAACACCCGGCCTACCGGGCCGACCCGCCGCCGGGGGTGGGGGAGGTTTTGAACAAAACGACCAACCTGCGGGAGCGGGAACAGTCGCTCGTTTTGACCTACGAGAATATCGGGCCGCAGAACCAGGGGCTTTTGCAGCGGGTGCTTTTGGGCGGGGTGGAGGATTACTCCGGCTACCGGAACTTGAAGATGATGGTGCACGGGGACCGGCAAATCGGCAACCCGGCGGACAACCTTTCCGATTCGCTTCTGTTCTTTCTACGCTTCGGCTCCGGCACGCAGAACGACCCGGACAATTTCTATGAGTACCGGGTGCTTTTGAAACCGGGCTGGGATTTGAACAATTTTGTGGAAATGGATTTCAACCGGCTGACGAATCTGAAAAACCTGCTCATCAAAAGCCCGCGCCCGACTTCCGTGGTGCAGGACACCATCGACGGCAACTACCGGGTGCGGGGGAACCCGAGTCTGGCGGCGGTGCGCTGGTACGTGATGGGGGTGGAGAACCTGGACTCCACGCGGGCGGCCTCCGGCGAGGTCTGGACGAACGAGCTGATTTTGACCGACGTGCGCCGGGAAACCGGCACGGCCGGGCGCTTCCATCTTTCCACCCAGCTGGCAGATTTGGGGACGGTCAACTTTGAGGCCAGCCGGCAGGGGGCGACTTTCCGCAACCTGACGGGGAGCGAAAGCGGGACTTTGTCCTACAACCGCTCGGCGGCAACCACCGAGCTTTTGAGTTTTTCCGGAAGCTTTCAGGGGCACCGGTTTTTGCCCAAGTTTTTGGGCTTTTCGGCCCTGCCGATTTCCATCAACTGGAGCCGCGGCCGCTCCACGCCGCGGCTGCGCACCGGCTCGGACATCATTTTGACCGACGAGTTCGCCGAAGCGGAGCGCTCCGAGCAGATTCGCCGGGGATTCTCCGTGACCCCCAGTTTGCGCAAGGAGACCAAGAACAAGCTCTGGAATTTGACCTTCAACCGGATGAACGGCTCCTTTTCCTACAGCTACTACCGGGGAAGCGACCCGTTCACCCAGCTTTCCGAACAGCGCTCCTACACGGCTTCATTGGCCTACGACCTTTCCCCCAAGAAGACGCTCGGGTTCAAACCGCTGGGGTGGCTCCCCTCCTTCTGGCTTTTGAAAAAAGTGGGGGGGACGCAGTTCTCCCCGCTGCCGGCCACCTTCAACGTGAGCGGGGACGTTGCGCGCACGCTTTCCACCACGATTTTGAACGACCCCTTTCAGCGCCCCACCGTTTCCTACATCCGGGATTTCCGCGGGCGAATGACGGCCGGGTTCCGCATCTTCCCCAACCTTTCCGCCGATTACAGCTTCAACACCCGGCGCGACATTTCCAATCCGGAGAACCTGGCGTTTTCCTTCAGCCCGAAAAAATTCAAGCTGGGCGTGGAGGTGGAGCGGCGGCAGGATTTCCGCACGAGCTACAATCCGGGGCTTTTCTCCTTTGCCGACACGCGGCTCAATTTTTCCTCCACCTATAGCGAGGCTTTGGTGGTGGGGTTGGGGGCGCTGGCCGGCACCCGTCGGATCGAGGGTTCCAGCGGCTACGGGGCGAACGTGAACTTCAATCTGACCCGGCTTTTGGGACAGCCAAAAGCCCCCTCGCCGGCGGAGGTGGCCCGCAGAACGGCCGAGCGGGAGAAAAAAGAATCGGAACGAAAAGCAAAAGAGGAGGAGAAAAAGAGGCTGGAGGAGGAAAAGAAGCGGGCGGAGCGCTGGCCGTTGGATTCGGCGCGCATCGCGGACAGCTTGGCGCGGGCGGCGGCGGAAGCCCGCCGCCGGGAGGTGGCTTCCTGGGACACGATTCCGGCGGAAATTCGTTTTCGCGAAAGCATGAACCGGTTCGTTCCGCTCCCCGTTCCGGCCTTTGGGTTCATTCTTCCCCGGCTGGGGCCGGCAAAAAAAGATACGGCTTCAGTTCCCGCACCCATTCCGCCGACGCCGGTTGCGCCGGGCGGGGTGGCCAAGCTCCCGGGCGATACGACGATGCGGGCCGCGCCGGATGGCGCCCGCCCCGGTTTTGCCCTGGGAGATTCGGCCAAAAAACCGGTCCCGCCCCCCGTGGCCAAGGAGAAGGGGAGCGGGAAGGTCTTTTTGCTTTCCAACGGGCTAAACTTTGTGCGCAAGCTGGCGGACCGGGTGGAGCCGGTTCAGTTCACCTACAACCACACGAACAACATCAGCCGGCAGGGGCTCCGAAACCGGCCGGGGCTGGATTTTCAATTCGGGCTGGTCACCGACCCGGGGGAGGCGGGGGTTTCCAGCAGTTCGAACAGCGAACGGGAGGCGGACAACTACACGGCGGGGACCGGACTGAATCTCGGCTCGGGCATCCGGGTGAACGGCCGCTATGCCAAAAACATCACCCAGGGTCGCATCTCCACCGGCTCCAGCCGGCAGGAGGCGGAAACTTTTCCCGACATGACCGTCAGTTTATCCGGGCTGGAGCGGCGGGTCGGATTTTTGAAGAAAATCCTGCCGGCCGGAACCATCTCCTCCAATTACCAGAAGCAGACCACCACGAGCTTTGACACGCGCACGGGGCAGGCGCTTAGCCAAGGCATCGCCAAAAACCACAACCCGCTCGTTTCCGTCTCCGCCACGTTTTTCCGCGGGCTATCGGCCAACTTCAGCTACCGGAAAAGCCTGCAGGAGATGAAAACCCGCCCGGAGGGAACGAGCGTTTTCAACACCTCCCAGAACACGGAAAACGGCTTCATGCTTTCCACCCGCTACAGCTTCATCGCTCCGCGCGGCATCCGGCTTCCGCTTCTGCGCGGCATCCGGCTTTCCTCCAGTCTGAACACGAACCTGTCGATTCAGTACTCCCACCGGGTCTCGCGGAATCTGAACCCGACCCCCGGAACTTCCGGCATCACCACGGACATGTCCACCCTTTCAATCAACCCCTCCTTCACCTACAGTTTTTCCACGCAGGTGGATGGCGGGTTCTCGCTGCAGTGGACGGACCAGAAAAACAACATCGACAAGAAGACCAACAAAATCCGGACGGCCACCTTCACCGTTGACTTGAAATTTTAATTCCGCATCTTGGGGCGGTGCGCCGGGCCGCCCTTTTCTTTTTTCTTTTCACCGCTCCCGCCTGCGGGCCGGGGGGGGTGCCCGTTTTTTCCGGGACGGAGGCGTATCAGATTCTGCTCGACTTCTGCGAGGCGGGACCGCGCAACCCCGGCTCCGATGGACACCGTAAAGCGGCGGAATTCATCGCCTCGCGCCTGGAAAAACTTCCCCTGCGGGTCACCCGGCAGAACTTTATCTACTACGACAGTTTGAAGAACGACACGCTGAAGCTGGTCAACTTCATCGCCGCCTTCCAGCCGGAGCGGAAGAAGCGGATTTTACTCTGCACGCACTGGGACAGCCGCCCGTACGCCGACCGGGAGGCGGATTCCTCCCTGCACCGCCGGCCCATTTTGGGGGCCAACGACGGCGGCTCCGGTGTTGCCGTTTTGCTTCAAGTCGCCGAACTTCTGGCGAAAAGCGATCCCGGAATCGGGGTGGATTTGGTTTTTTTCGATGGAGAGGATTACGGGCCGGAAGGAGTGACCGAACAGTATCTTCTGGGCTCCAGGCATTTCGCCAAAAACGCCGGCGGATACTACTGCGAATTCGGCATTCTTCTGGATATGGTGGGGGATTCCGGATTGACCATTTACCAGGAGGAGTATTCCACATTTTTTGCCGGAGCCGTGGTGCAAAAAGTTTTTGCCCGCGCGCAGAAGCTGGGGCTTTCCGCGTTCGTGCCGCAGGTGCGCCACGCGGTGATGGACGATCATCTGCCGCTTTTGGAAATCGGGCTGCCTGTCATCGACTTGATTGATTTCGATTTTCCGCACTGGCACACGCTGGCCGACCGGCCGGAGGTTTGCAGTCCGAAAAGTCTGGAGCAGGTGGGGCGGCTTGTAATTTCGCTTCTTTACGAGCCGGAGGAATAGGGACGCCGGGCGGAAAATCCGCCGTTTTGGGAGGAAAAACAGCGGAAATCCGCCGGTGGGGAGGGGGTGTTTTCAAGCGCAAAGGGAAAGGCGTTGGGGAGCGGGGGGTTGGGCCCAAGGCCGGAGAAAAGCCATTCGGCACGGTTTTTGTTTCACTAAAAGCGGGAAAATGCATTCAAAGGACTGGAAAGCGGGTCGGCGGGCGGATTTTAACGCTTGACAGGGGGGGCGAAAGCTTGTTTTATTGGAGGTTTTGGAACGAAAAAATGGATTTTCTTAACCGGAAAAAGGAGCAGTCCCCAATGAAGTTCGCAAGACCGATTTTTTTTGGATTTTTGGCCGTTCTATTCGCTTCCGCAGTCGCAAACGCCCAGCAGCTTTTTGACAGCTGGATAACCTACAGCATCGACAAAGCCCCCACTTCCGTCCAATCGGGGGATATGGATAATGACGGCGATTTGGATTTGGTCATCGGGCACTTAATGGGGCGGGCGGGACAGCCGACGGTGCTCGCGATGGAAAACGACGGGCAGGGTTTCTTTACACTCCGCCATACGCTTTATCCCGCACAAAGGTCCGGCCCCGTGCGCGCCATTGACGTGTTTGACTTGGATGGGGACGGGGATTTGGAGATTCTGACTGCCCACGATGCCACGGGGAGGGTGAATTTCTTCCGCAACAAGGGAGGAGGAACCGGTTTTGAACTTCCCATCGAGTGCCGGGCGGGGCGTGAAACATTCGACGTTACGGCCGGGTTTCTGGATGGAGACGGCTTTCCGGAACTTCTTGCCGTCAATCGGTCTTCGGGAACCGTTTCGATTTATAAAAACCGCGGCTCGGCGGCTTATCCGGCGGAAAGCATCAAGGTGGTGGGGACCGAGCCCCGTTCCATCGAGCTTTTCGACATGGACAACGACGGGGACAACGATTTTGCCGTTTCGGTGGGGTTTATCCGCCCTTCCCCTCCCGATCCCTATATCGGTTTTGCCGGATTCGTTTTGTTTGAGAACCAGGGGAACGGGATAATTGACGACAGCGCCCGGGTTTTGTACAAAGTGGCCCGTCCTTCGGGTACCGGCCATCCTTTGGACACAGCTCTGAACCCGTTCAAGATTTTGGCCGAGGACTTCAACAACGACGGGTTTTTGGATTTGGCTCTGGCTTGCAATGCCGCCACCATCCAACCGGCGAGTTCGGTCGTCTTGATTTTTCTAAACCGGCAGAACGGCACGTTTGATACGCTTCCGGCCTTGAGCAAACCTGCACGCTACACGGTAGGGTTCGGATGTCAATCGATTGCCGCAGAAGACGTGGACGGAGATGGGGATAAAGACCTAATTTCAGCCAACTATCTCGGCGGAACCATATCAGTCCTGAAAAACAACGGCAACGGCACCTTTGCGCCCAAGGTGGACTTTTTAACCCCCAACAATCCCCCCTCGGTGGTGAGCGGCGGGGATTACGACGGAGACGGGGATTTTGACGTGGCGGCGGTGAGTTTGGGCACCCCCCCCAGCAACCCCGGAAATTCGTTTGCCGTGTTGAAGAACAAAGGAGATGGCACTTTTGAAGCGGGGAATGAGTATTTGGCGGGGGACCTTAACGTTCTGGGCAATCTTCCCTTCGGCATTGCCCGGGGGGATGTGGATGGGGATGGGGATATTGATTTGGCCATCGCCAATCAGGGGATACACGACATAACCATTCATAGAAACAGCGGGTCTGGGTCTTTTCCAAGTCCCACCTGTCCGCCATGCTCGGACTGGTATTTTCCGCCGGGAGGTTCGAAAAACTGGTCGGGACCGCGCGGCATCGTGCTGGCTGATTTGGACGGAGATTTGGATTTGGACTTTGCCACGGCCAATATGGGCAGCAACAACGTCGCTGTTTACAAAAACAATGGCGCCGGCAGCTTTGCCGTGGATACAGTCTATTTGCTTGGAGGCGGAACTGCCCCCTTTTGGATTGCGGCGGCCAATCTGGACGGGGATGCTGACATCGATTTAATAACGGCCAACCAAGGGACAAATTTTATTTCAATTCTTAAGAATAATGGAAATGCAACCTTTGCGGCACCGGTGAATGTTACGGTCGGATTGCGCCCGGTATATGTTTATCCCGCCGATTTGGATGGGGACGGAGATATCGACTTGGCAACCGCCGACCAGGGGACCGATGACTTTTTGGATTCGGTGAGTTTGCTTTTCAATGACGGCGCCGGGGCATTTCCCGTGCGGACGGCCCTGCAGGTGGGGAGCGCCCCCACTTCGCTCGTGGCCGCCGATTTGGACGGGGATGGAGACCGGGATTTGGCCGTGGCCGTGGCGGGCACAGCCACCCGGGAGGACACGGCGGTGGTGGTATTCAGAAACAGCGGAACCGGCACGTTTGCCTTTCACCAGCGGCTTCTTCCCGGCGCCGGCCCCAATCACATCGTGGCGGCCGATTTCGACTTGGACGGGGATGTGGACTTGGTGACCGTGGATAAGGCCCGGAGCGCCATCTCCTTTTTTGCCAACGACGGCACGGGCGCTTTTGCCGCCGCCCAAGGGTTCGGCGCGGGGATAGACCCGCGTTTTGCGGCGGTGGGGGACTTTAACGGGGACGGGGATTTGGATTTGGCGATAACCAATCAGCGCAGCGTCAGCGTTCCAGGGCAGGGGGCCTTTACCGTGCTTCTGAACCAGGAATTTGTTCCCGGGGTGGCTCTTCGGGGAGATTTGAACGGGGACAGGGTTTATAATCTGGTGGACATCGCCCAGCAGTGCAACTGCATCTTTATGGGGACGGGGGTTTGCACCACGGCTCTTTCGGACGTGAACTGCGACGGGGACCTTTCGCCCGTGGATATTATTCTGCTTTTGCAAAAGGTGTTCATCTCCTCGGCTTTCCCCTGCTGATGAATTAGGAGATAAAAAAGCCCCTCTTCCTTCCGGAAGAGGGGCTTTTTGTTTTGGTCTTGAAATTTTACGGCCGGGGTTCCGGTATCACGGTAATCTTTATTTTAGGAAAGAAGCGGGCGCGGTTCAGCATCTCCCGGTTGAGATGCAGGATTCCCAACTGCTCCCCCGTCACCGGGTCTGGAAGGGTAAAGGTTGACGGTACGGTATCCTGAAACAGAATCACCGGGAACTGGGCGGGGTCGGGGTCGGGAAGCGGTTCGAGCGTAATCATTATCCGCGCTCCCAAGATGTTTTGTAAAAAATTGGATGGTGTGCCGCCGTTTAGAAAATCTTCGCCGGGTACCAGGAAGACGGAATCATCAATAAAAGCATAGGGATTGGCCAAATCGGAACTGTCCCCCTTGGTAAACTGTCCCAAACTTACCAACTGTCCCCCTTTTTCGGCCCAGCTTTCGAACTGCCAGCCGGGCATAAGCTCCCGGCCAAGCTTGCGCAGAACCGTGTCCGGCTGGGCGATTTCCCGGCGGCTCCGGTCGAACTTGGTGGTATCCAAAAGGCCGAACCAGATGCCGCGCGCTTCGTTGCGAATCTGGTTTGAATCCGTGCAGTTGCAGGCGGTTCTTATGGGATAGAGCGTATCCGTGGGGGAGGCCAAAAAATACTGCGCGAAAAAGTCCGGATGGCGGTAGTTGTAGGGGTAAATCATTTCAAATTTGCCGGAATCGTTGCTGTAGGCGGCCAGAAAGGGACGGGCGGGGGTGGCGGTGTCCGGGCCGGTTTCGCCCGCCGGCTCCAAGGAGAAAAGAAAGCCGGCCATCCGGTTCAGGTTTTCCATCTGCCCGGTCAACGTCACGCTTTGGCCCCGCAGGGCCTGCTCCACAATCATGGCGATGGTGTCCGCACGGACCCAGGTGGTGAGATTTTGGGTGAAAAGATTGCTGTCGTCCGGACTGGCCTTGAAAACGTAGCCGATATCCGCCCCCGTGGTCGGGTCGGTGAAGCGGTAGGGATAGCCAACCCACCCCATTTTGCGGTAGGGATAATACTTGGCGGAATAGGTGGCGCCCGATTTTTCCAGACGGAAAAGCCAGGCCTGATACACCATCCCGGCGGGGGGCTCGGGCAGATCGACCGGTTCCAGCTTTACGGAACGGCCGTACAAATCCGGGCCGTCACCGTTTGTGATTTTCCCGTCCTTGCCGCACTGCACGAATAAAAAGCCGGCCGCTGCGATGGCCAAAAGTCGAAAAACCTGCCGCATATTTTCCTTTCTAACCTACTTCCGATTCAACGCCTAAACTCAAAAAATGCACAAAAGGGGGGCCTTCGTCAAGCGGTTTTTGGAAACGAATTTTGGGCCGTCAATCGGGGCATTTGATTTCGAAAATCGGGGGTTCCCAAACGAACCGCAAAAGCAGGATCACATCCACCGGGGTGGGAAAATTATCGCAGTTCATATCGACGATACAGGGCAAACAGAGCCGGCCGCGCGGATCGGCAAATACGCAGTTTAGCATCACCACGACATCGTCGAGGTCTAAAAACTCGTTTATGTTAAAATCCCCCCGCATATAATTGGAGGTGCAGTCCAGCATCGGCTGCATGGGGAGGAGGTTCTGCAAGGTGGGGTTTTGGGGGAGGTTGGGTTCAAAGGCGGTTTCCTCCCCGGCCCAAACGGCGGAGGAAAGAAGCAGAAAAACGGCGCAAAGCAGAAGCGGTTTTTTGGTCATCGGGGCTCCCTGTTCATAAATTCTATCCAATAATAACATTTCGTCGTTAAATATGCAATCAAACGGCGTGCCGGATTTGGAATCGGGGCTTCCAAGGTCGGCCGCTACTGGCCGGAAATAGGGGAAAGAAAGAGGGAGGCGCCGGGGAGGGACTCCAAAAGTAGGGAATCCTGGAAGCGGGCTTCGGCAAAGCGCCCCTCGTTGTAAAGGAAGTTGCGGTAGTAGAAACGGGAAAAGGAGCCGCCGCCATCCAGTTCCAGCGCCTTTTTCAAATACGCTTCCGCCGAGTCCGGCTGTCCAAGGGCGTGATGGGCGTAGCCGGTCAACATATAAAGAACGGGGAAATCGTTCGGCCCCTGGGCCAAAATCCGCTTCAGTCCGTCCAGCGCGGCGGGGAATTGCCTGGCTTCCAGTGCATCGACGCTTTGGTTGAAAAGCTCGACGAAAGCCGGGAATTGATCACGGGCGTTTGGCACCGGGCGGTCCTGAAAGCGATAGTAGTAGGGAAGCAAAACGCCGCCGAAGAAGATTTCCAGCCGGTAGTTTTGGCGGAAGGCGGGGTAGAGAAGCAGGGCCTTTTCGGCGGGAGAGGCCGGCTTGAAGCGGGTGGGGAAGAAGATTACGTCCGGTTTTTTGGAAAGGATGTAGCTGGCGTTGAAACGTTTTTCCTTCCAAGTGGAGACCAGCCCTTCGATTTCCTCCGGGTTTCTGGCCACCTCCGGCTCGGTCAGCCCGAGCATGTCGTAAACCGGTTTTTCCCCCACGTAGTAGGAAAAGGCGCCGATGGAGGAGAGGGAGAAACTTTTGGCTTTTTCATCCTGCGCAAAAAAGCGGCCAAAGCCGCTCATCCGGGCAATCAAGCCCCGTTCCCCCGCCGCGGAGGTTTGGAGGTTGCCGAGCGGGACAAAATAGGTGCAGGCGGCAAGGACCAGCGTCATTATCCCGAAGGACAATTTTTTGGAGAGGGGAAGAAATTCAGACAGGCGGTACACCGCGTCCGCCAGCGGGAAATAAAAGAAAAAAAGGGCCGGGACGAAAAAGCGCCCGGCGTAGAGCACATCCCCGCCGACGGAAATGATGTAGAGCGTGTAGCCGGCGAATACAAGAAACGAGAAGCGGGAAAAAGGATGAAGGATTTTCCAGAAAAGAACGGGCAATAGCAAGGCCGCGCCATACAGGGCGTAGCGGCGCAAAAATATGAAAAAGTACTCGAGGCCGCTTTTCCAGTACTCGACGGAAAAACCGGTCTTGGCGAAAAAGGGGCTGGGGAAAAGGGAGCCGAAATAAAACCATTTAAAGACCGCGTAGGGAATCAAAGCGAGGGCCAAAAGAGCCCACCAGCCCAAGGTTTGCTTGACACTTCTTTCCCGTAAAGCAATTCCGGCAACGCCGAATAGAAAAGCCAAAAGAGCCCCTTCGGGACGGGTGAGGGCGGCGAGCGTTACAAACAAGAGCGAAAGGCCAGGGCTGGCCAAATAAAAAATTCCGGCGAGGGCGGCGAGCAGGGCAAAAAGGCCGGTTTCCAGACCGGCGGCGGCCCAGAAGGCATTGGAGCCGTTGGCGGCAAGCAAAAGCGGGACGGCCAGAATCCAGACGGAACCGCGCTTGGGATAATACTTTTCCGCCGTATGGAGGGAGAGCCCGATGACGGCAAAGGCGGCAAGCGCGCCCCCCACTCTTGCCGTTTCGACAAGCGGCAGGCCGATTTTGGACAGCAGAGCCATAAGGATTATCCAGAAAAAGTTGGTGTACCCCTCCACTCTCGCACCCACGTTGAAAACGAGGCCGTGACCGTTCAAAAGATTTTGAACGTAACGGAAGGAGATGAAGGCGTCGTCCTGCAGAACGTTGAAGGAGAGGATTTGATACAAAAAGAGCGCCGCGCAGGCGGCCAGGCCGAGATAGATTTTTTTGGACAGGCCCATGGAAGGGCCAATATGCGTGTTCAAGAGAAAAACTCAACAAGCCGCTTGTCGATCGGGTGGAAAGCGTTCATACTACGGGGATATGAAGGTTCGTCAAAAATGCGGTTAGCCATCATCGGAGGCGGGGCGGCGGGATTTTTTGGGGCGATTTCGGCCGTCACCCATAATCCTTCCGCAAAAGCCACCCTCTTTGAGGCGGCGGGAAAGCCGCTGCGGAAAGTGAAAATCTCCGGCGGGGGACGGTGCAACGTGACCCACCACTGCTTTGAGCCGACGGAATTGGTCCGGGGATATCCGAGGGGAGCCAAAGAGCTTTTGGGGCCGTTCACCCGCTTCGGCCCGAAAGAGACGGTAGAATGGTTTGAAAAAGAGGGGGTGAGGCTGAAAACGGAGGCGGACGGGCGGATGTTTCCCATCACGGATAAATCCGAAACAGTCGTCGATTGCCTTGTTTCCGCCGCGAAAAAACGGGGGGTTCAACTACGGCTCAACAGTAAAGTGAAAAGCATTGTTGCAATCGGAGCGGACAGGCCGGAGTTTGAAATTGGGATGGGAAATGGTTCGAAGGAAAAATTCGACCGGGTCCTTCTGGCCACGGGGGGAAGCCCGGCGGGGCATCGCTTTGCCGCGACGCTGGGGCATACCATCATCCCCTGCGTGCCGTCGCTTTTCACCTTCAACATCAAGGATGAGCGCATCGCGGGACTTGCCGGAATCAGCTTTGAAAGGGTTCATCTCACTTTATCGGACGGTCAAGGAGAAAGTTTGGAGCAGATGGGGCCTTTGCTTATCACCCATTGGGGACTTTCCGGGCCGGCGGTTTTGAAACTTTCGGCCTGGGGGGCGCGGGTTTTGCAGGCGTGCAATTATCAGGCGACGCTTGTGGTCAATTTTCTGCCGGATTTAAACACCGAGGAAATTTCAAAGAGGCTGGCGGATTTCAAACTGCAAAACGGAAAAAAGCGGGTCGGCTCCGAAAAACTTTTTTCAATACCGGCAAGATACTGGGGGCGGCTCGTCCACTCGGCCGGAATTCCGGAGGAGACCACCTGGACGAACGTTTCCAAAAAGCAGATGAACGCGCTTTTGGCCGAGCTAACCACGGCGCGCTTTGTCGTTTCCGGAAAGGGAATTTTCAAGGAAGAATTTGTGACCGCCGGCGGGGTTTCCCTGAAGGAGGTGGATTTCAAAACGATGCAGAGCCGGGTTTGCCCCGGGCTATATCTTGCCGGGGAGATTCTGGATATCGACGGAATCACCGGAGGGTTCAACTTTCAATCCGCCTGGACCGCCGGATGGCTGGCGGGGGCGAATATGGCGGGGCAGGTTTGATTTTCAAGAGATATACGCTACCTTCTTGAAGGAGATATGAGAATTCTTTTTATTTGGTTTCTTTATTCCCTCGCGCTGTCGATTGGGCTGGCGCTCAAGGGATTTCGGTCGCAGAGTTCGTCCACAAGAAAAACGGGGGAGAAGCGTTCGGCCCCCAAGAAAATTTTAATCATCGGAGCCACCGGCGGGACGGGACGGAAGCTCGTCGCGCAAGCGCTCGAACGGGGATATGAAGTCACGGCTCTCGTCCGGAATCCCGTCAAGCTTGGTATTGAACACCCGAATTTGAAAATCCAGCAGGGGGATGTTTTGGCCTACGCCGCCGTCGAATCCGCCGTCCACGGGCAAGAGGCGGTGGTTTCCGCCCTCGGGCACAAGCGATACTTCGGCCCTTCCCGCATTCTTTCCGAAGGGACGAAAAATATCATCCGTGCGATGGAGGCAGAGGGGGTTCGGCGGTTTGTCTGCCAGACCTCCCTCGGCATCGGGGACAGCGCCGGATTTTTGGGGATTTATTACACCTTCCTCGTCATTCCGCTGGTGGTTCCGTTTTATTTTTGGGACAAAACAAGACAGGAGCGGCTGATTGCGGAAAGCCGGCTGGAGTGGGTGATTGTGCGGCCGGGGCGGTTGACCAATGGGGAAAAGCGGGGACGTTATCGCCACGGCGCAAACGTCGGCAATTACCTCTGGACGGTGCGCGTTTCCCGCTCGGATACGGCGGATTTTATGCTGAACCAATTGACGGAGGATACGTATCTTGGAATGGCGCCCGGGGTTTCGTATTGAGGCGGGGCGCAAGGAGATAAAATGGGCTGCGGATGTTTTTTGGCGTTGCTCGCTTTCTTTTTCCCCCGCGTGGTGGTGATTTTGCTCTGGATTTTTTCCGACTGGTTCACGGGAGTTTTTGACAACGTGCTCTGGCCGGTTTTGGGGTTTTTCTTTTTGCCCACCACTCTGCTCTGGTATGTCGCCGTTCAGCACTGGTACGGCGGGGAGTGGACCTTCATCCCCATCGTGGGCATTGTCATCGCCCTCATCATCGATATTTCGCCGGCGAAGGCGAAGAGGAAGAGGGAGGGGTAGAGTAGTTGTGACGTTTTAGTAACTGCATTTGCTCCAAATGTCTTAAATCCCTTTATTTCACAAATATGGCTGAAGTTGAAAAAAAAGAAAACATAGTAGAGTTACTGAATTCGACTGGATATCCATTTCAGGATTGGGCAGCACATATCATGGGGGGGATAAATCCTATGTTTATGAAATAGAGGTCCCCTATTCAATACCCGAGCATGATGGAACTATTGACATTGTAGCAGTTCGGATACCCCGCCTTAATGTGCCCATTCCACCTCTCATGAAAAACAATATTTTTTTAATAATTGAGGCGAAAAAGGCCAGTTCGGAAATCAAACACTGGGTCTTTTTAAAAAATACTCACACAGAGTATTCTCGGCTTTACGAATCGTCATTTGTTTCAATAACGAAATTTGCCAAAAAAGACGATTTGATTCATATTGAAAATCGCCTTACGTTCCAAAAATTAGGGTATTCTTTTCCCGACAAATATGATAAATGCGTTAACTGTTTTGAGTACAATGAGAAATTCAAGCTTAACAGAAACAATGATGAAAAAATCTATAAACCATTACTGCAAGTACATAGAGAGCTCAACGGTTTCTGCCAGAGGGACTTGATTGTGCATAAGCATCGATTCGACACTCCTGAGGGGGCAATATTTTTGCCTATAATTGTGACCACCGCCAATTTATATACTGTTAGCTATAATCCTCAGGAAGTAATACTTCCAGAAGCATTACTGCCGACGGATAAGGCGATTCTCGAAGAGAAAAGTTGGCTCACGTATGATTTTCCTCTACCCCAGCACTTGCGTTCAATCAAAGGAAAGCGAATTCGTACGGAAAAACTCACAACGTTTATCGTGTCTGCAAATCATTGGGAGCAGTTTTTGAACAGCGTTGGCGAAATTTACGGATTTGGCGAAAAGAGAGATCACGACATTTGGGAGAGGCTGGAATAAAAAGCTGAAAGGCCGGATGGCTCGCTGAAAGGAGCCAGCCAGTTTAAACGGAGAAGAATGCTGTCTTCCACGGATTTTGTTATCCAGCAAGCGGTTGCCAACCCAAATCGGGTGGTTTTCGGGCGAAAATATCCCAAAATAAACCTCGATTAAGCTTGACTTCCGGGTATTTTGGATTATATTATTTATTGTAACTCAACGATTTAAGTTAACCGCTTTACGAGTTTAAGACAGGAGGTTTGCAAAAATGGACCGCAAAGGGACCGGCCTCCGAGTCGGAAATTCACCTAACGGGAAGGGGTGTTCTCTTGTCTGAAAATTCCCATTTCAACCAGCCCGACCGCCGGGGGCGGCCCTCGCGGAAGACCCAATCCCGCGGGGAAATCGATGATTTGTTGATGTCCTGGCGCAGCGGCGGCGAAGCGGGAAAGCGGGCGGCGCAAATCCTTTTGGAAAAATACAAAATCCGGGCGATGCAGGCACCCGCGGAGCCGGTGGAAAAAGAATAGGTTCAGTTTCTTCCGGCTTTCAAAATCGATGGCCGCATTTAAGGTCCCGGACAAGCTCTGGAAATGGGGAATTTCTCTGGCCTTTTTGATTTTCTACGCCTCGAGCTTGATAGCCATCTTAACGAATCGGGGAATCTATACACTGGGCGGGGGGGCGCTTTTGGCCGGGGCCATTCTGCTTTACTTTATCTTTAGAAAATAGGGAATGGAAAGGTCCCGAAGAGGGGATTTTTGGGCCGATTTTGTTGTCCGGCAAGCAGTTATCACTTTTTTAAAAAATTCCTTGACCTGCAGTTGGGCGGGGCTTAACTTCTGGGCCTAATGGTTGGCATAATGGAGTTGTGGGCGGCAATTCTTGTTTCCACGGTTTTGGTGTTTCTGGCAAGCTGGATGGTGCATATGCTTCCCCTGTGGCACCGGAACGACTTTCCCCCGGTTCCAAACGAAGACAAGGTGCGGGATGCGATGCGGCCTTTGGCCATTCCGCCGGGGGAGTATATGATTCCCCGCTGCAACGACCCCAAGCAGATGAAAGACCCGGCGTTTATGGAAAAGCTGAAACAGGGGCCGGTGGTGTTTTTGACCGTCTATCCAAACGAAGTGTTCAAAATGGGGCCCAGTTTGGTGCAGTGGTTCATCTACTGCATCGTGGTTGGAATTTTTGCGGCTTACGTCGCCGGGCGGGCCTTGGAACCGGGCGCGGAGTACCTCGAAGTTTTCCGCTTTGCCGGGTTCACCGCTTTTTGCTGCTACGCCGTGGGGACCTGGCCGGCTTCCATCTGGTTCAAACGCTCCTGGGGCTACACTGCCAAAATGACTTTGGACGGGCTGATTTACGGGCTTTTGACCGGCGGGACGTTTGGGTGGCTGTGGCCTTCGGGAATGTAGTCGTTTAACCGCTAAAAAATCAGAGAAAAACAAGGGCAGGCCGTGGCCTGCCCTTTTAATTTTCCATTCTGCAACCGGGGAAACTTAATAAACCGCGGCGGCGATTTTGGTGTTTTTCTGCACGCGGTAGGTGATGGTCACTTTGTCCCCCTTCTGGAATTTCGACAGGTGAACGACCTTCCCCTTGCGCTTGAGCGTGGTGGTGGTGTGGATTTTAAAGCGCACATCCCCGTCCTCGCTCCCCTTCAGGGCAATCACGTTCAGGATGGGATTGACCCAAAGCACCACGCCGGAATACTTCATCGTGGTCACCTTTTTGGCCTTGGCCTCGGAGACGTTCGAGCCGGTAAGGACAAAAACCGCCGTCAGGGCCAAAAGCAAAACCAGAATCTTTTTCATCTTAACCTCCTTAAGGGCAACTCGCCCAAATTCCCTTCTTTATGGGAATAATCGGCTTTTTGGGGCCGGGGCTTGAGGGGAAGGGGCCGGCCCTCAAGCCCCCGGGAGAATTGGTCGAAAAAGGAAAGGTGAAGATGCAAAAACGGCCCGGCGGCTCCCTGTTGGTGCGGAGTTCAGGCGCGGTGCGCCTACTTTTAATCTTCTTTGTCGCCGCCGTTAATGCAGGGATAGTCTTGGAAGGCCCTAAAAGTTTCACGAGGATATTTTTTGGCCTCCTTGTGGCTCTTCTCCCCTTGGGCATAGCGGCCATTTTGGACAGCGTCCGCTTCGAATTCGATGGGATGAAGCGACGGCTTTTCTGGCGGCGGAAAAACCTCTTCCGCACCCGGACGGGGGAGATGGGGTTTGACGAAATAACGGAAGTCCGCCTGGCCTCGCTTTCGGACCCGGAGCGGAGGAAAGGGAAAAATCAGCAGTGCTACCGCGTGGTTCTGGCCACCGCCGCGGGAGATCTCCCTCTTTCCAACGTCTGGACGTCCAATCTGCGGAAAGAGACCCAAATTGCCGAGGGGATTTGCGCCCTGCTCGGTAAGGGCTCCCCGGTGACGGTTGAAAGCAGCGTGGATGAGCTGGTGGCGGCCGGGCAGAAGATTGACGCCATCAAGCTGGCGCGGGAACGGTTCGGCCTCAATTTGACCCAAGCCAAAAAACTGATCGACGAAAAAAGCCGCCTTAAATCAAGCTAAACAAATTCCGTTAATCGCTGGCTTCGTTCAAAAGTTTCAGTGAGGCAGAGTCCAGCTTCAAGCGGGTAGAGGAGGTCAGCTCCTCCAGTTGCGCCAAATTAGTGGCGCTGGCGATCGGGGCGGTGACGGCGGGACGGGTTTGTAGCCAGGCCAAGGCGACGGCGGCAGTGGTCGTTTTATGCTCCTTCGCCACCTTTTCGACGGCGGCCAAAATGCGGAAACCGCGGTCGTTCAGGTATTTTTTCACCCGGTAACCGCGCAAGCTTTTGGACAGGTCGGCCTCAGAACGATACTTGCCGGAAAGAAAGCCGCTCGCGAGCGACGAGTAGGTAATCACGCCGATGTTTTCCTTCAAACAAAGGGGCTGCAACTCGTATTCAAATTCCGCGCGGGAAAAAAGATTGTACAGGGGCTGGAGGGACTCGTAGCGGGGGAGATGTTTCTCGCCGCTGATTCGCAACGCTTGCGAAAGCCGCTCGGCGGTGTAATTGGAGGCGCCGATGGCGCGGATTTTTCCCTCGGACAAAAGCTTTAGATAGGCCTCCAGCCGCTCCTCGATGGGGGTGGTGGGTTCGTCCTTGTGGGTCTGGTACAAGTCGATGTAATCGGTTTGCAAACGCTTCAGCGAATCCTCGGCTGACTGCAAAATGCGGGCTTTGGTCAATCCCTTGTTGTCCTCCGGCGTGTTCCACCAGCCGACCTTGGTGGCGATAATCACCCGCTCCCTCTTACCCGTTTTCTTCAGCCATTTGCCGATGATGGTCTCGGACTCCCCTCCCTTGTTGCCGGGGTGCCAGTTGGAATACCCCTCCGCCGTGTCGATGGCGTTCAGCCCGGCATCCACAAAGGCGTCCAGCAGTTTGAAGGAGGTCGGCTCGTCCGCCGTCCAGCCAAAGACGTTGCCGCCGAACATCAAAGGGGTGATTTCCAGCCCGGAATTACCCAGTTTCCGTTTTTGCATTAGTGCAGTTTTTTCCCTGTCTTGAGCATTTCAAGCAGCGCTTTCATCCGCCGCTTTCGGGTCTCCGGTCTTTTGGCCGTCTGCAGTCGCCAGGCGATGGCATAGGTGTTCGCGCGGTTCAATTTCTCAAAAAACGCTTTGGCCTTTTTGTTTTTGGAAAGTTCTTTCAAAAAATCGGCGGGGAGTTCCATCGTGCCGGAGGAGTCGTAGGCCACCTCCCAGCGGCCGTCGGCACGGGCGGCTTCCACCTCCCGTTTCCCGGCGGGCCGCATCCGCCCTTCTTTTTCCAGCCGGGCAACATGCTCGATATTCCGTTTCGACCAGGGGCTTTTGGGCCTTCGGGGGGTGAATTTTTGCAGGTAGGAGACCTCGTCGTATTTCTGGAGCTGGCTGTCAATCCAGCCGTAGCAGAGCGCCTCGTCCAGCGCCTCGGCGTAGGTCACCGAGGGAATTCCGGAACCCTTTTTGAAAAACCGGAGCCAGATGCCCAGCGACTTGGCGTGGTTTTTTTCCAGCCATTTTTTCCAGTCCTTGGCGGTCTTGAAAGCATGTATTTTAAAGTTGTTTTTGACGGTCATTTACGGGGCTTGTTTTTTTCGTAGAGCGCGATGTACTCTTTCACCGACTGCCGGGCAACCGCCTGGCCGATTACATCCAACGCCAAATCCTCCTCTTTTTTGAAGCGGATGCAGGATTTTCCCATATCCAGCTTTTTGCCCGCGGCCTTGTAGGCTTTCTTGAACCAATCCTCGCTGGCTTTGTTCATATAGATGTTCATCAGGTATATGGCCATATGGTTTTTCTGCGAGGCGAGGCAGATAAAGGGGAGCGGCTGTTTCGGGTCGCAGTGATAGCCGGCGGGATAGACCCGGTGGGGGATGACGTAGCCAATCATTCCATACTGTATCGTCTCTTCGCATCCTTTGGGCAGGTTTTTCAAAATCACCTCCCGCACCGCGGAGATGGCCGCCTTCCTGTCCGGCGGGAGTTCGTTCAAATACTCCTTTACGGTTTTAGCTTTGCTTTGCATCGGTTCTTTTCTCCTTTTCGAGCCGGTGAATCAAGATAATATCAAAAAATCTCTTTTCGCTCCACTTTTCTTTGCTCCCCCGGCTGCAGGTCCCCCATTTCCAAATTGGCAATCCGGATGCGCACCAGCCGGAGCGTGGGGTGGCCCACGGCGGCGGTCATTTTCCTGACCTGCCGGTTTCTCCCCTCCCGTATGGTGATTTTAAGCCAGGCCGTAGGGATGTTTTTTCTAAACCGAATCGGAACCGGGCGGGGCGGAAGGGCCGGTTCTTCGTTCAGCAGTTCCACCTCGGCCGGTTTTGTTGGGGCCCCCTCAATCATCACCCCGCGGCGCAATTTATCGAGGGCTTCCTCGGCGGGAAGGCGTTCGACCTGCGTTAGATAGGTTTTTGGATGGCCGAATTTTGGATGGGTGAGCTGGTTTTTTATGTCCGTGTCGTTGGTCAAAAGCAAAAGCCCCTCGCTTTCGTAATCCAATCTCCCTACGGGATAGACGTCTTTGGGAAGGGAAAGAAAATCTTTGAGCGTCTGTTTTTCCCCTTCCGGAGAAAACTGGCAAAGAACGGCGTAGGGTTTGTTGAAAAGAATGTATTGCTTCGCCGATTTGAATTTGGGTCTTGGGGTTCGGGACTTCATCAAAACCGTCTCAAATGGCCGCGGACTGTAAAATTGGCTGGGAGACAGGGATTCGAACCCCGATTCTATGGTCCAGAGCCATATGTCCTACCGTTGGACGATCTCCCAGTGGGCATCCCAAGTTAAAATACGGAGGGAAGTTGTCAAGGATTGCCCCTTCCGGTCGAACGGGGGCAAAAGCTTCTTACGCCGGGGAAGCGATGCGAGTTTTGATGAAGGCCGTGGCGCGGGAAAGACGCGCAAGCACCCGTTCGCGTCCGAGCGCTTCCACGATGTCAAAAAGGGCCGGGCCCATCGTCTTGCCGGTTATCGCCAGGCGGATGGGATGGATGAAGGCGGCCGCTTTTTCTCCCTCCCGTTCGGAGAGAACCCGGAGCGCGTCCTCGGTCGTCCCCTTGGTGAAGGGTTCCAATTCTCGCCAGGCGTTGATGACTTTCGCCAAACGGTCGGCGGCTTTGGGGTCGGCGAATTGCTTTTCGGTTCCCTTCGGGTCGTAGTCAAATTCCTCCTTGAAGAAATAGTCGCCCAAAGCGGGAAAATCGGTCAAAAGCCGGCAGCGTTCCTTCAAAAGCGAGATGACTTTTAGAAGATAGCCGCGCAGGGCCGTTTTCATATCCGGCTTGACCAAGCCGGCTTTTTCAAAGAATGGAAAGACGCGTTCCAAAAGTTCCTCGTCCGGGAATCGGCGGATGTACTCGCCGTTCATCCATTCCAGTTTCTGCTCGTCGAAAACCGGATTGGCGGTGTTCACCCGCTCGATGGTGAAAGCGGCGATGAGCTCCTCCTTGGTCATAATCTCCCGGCCGTCCCCCGGCGACCAGCCAAGCAAAGCCAGAAAATTGAGCATCGTTTCGGGAAAGTAGCCCAAATCCCGGTAATCGGTGACGGCGACGGCCCCCTCCCGCTTGGAGACCTTTTTTTTATCCGCCCCGAGAATCAAGGGCAAATGGGCGAACTCCGGTGTGGGAAGGTTTAAGGCGCGGTAGAGCAGAATCTGCTTGAAGGTGTTGGAAATATGGTCGTTGCCGCGGATGACGTGGGAAATTTTCATGTCGTAATCATCCACCACCACGGCGAAGTTGTAGGTGGGGCGGCCGTCCGAGCGGAGGCAGACCATATCCTCGATGTCGGCGTTTTCCCGTTCCAGTTCCCCGCTGACCAAATCCTTGAAGCTCGTTTTCCCCTCCGGCACTTTCAGACGCAGGGCGGCCCCCTTGCCGGCTTTTTTGTTCGCCTCCACTTCCTCGGGGGTTAGCTTTGAGCATTTCCGGTCGTATTTCCAGGCAATTTTTTGGGCCATCGCCGAGCGGCGCCTTTCCTCCAGCTCCTCCGGCGTGCAGAAACACCAATAGGCCTGCCCGCTTTCCGAGAGTTTTTTCCCCCATTCTTTGTACAGTTCATTGCGCTGGGATTGGAAAATCGGCCCCTCGTCCCAGTCCAGCCCCAGCCACTTCAACCCTTCCAGAATCACGGAAACCATTTCTTCCGAGCTTCTGGCCGTGTCGGTATCCTCGATCCGCAAAATGAATTTTCCGCCGTGGTGCCGGGCGAAAAGGAAATTGTACACCGCCGTTCGGGCCGTGCCGACGTGCAGAAAGCCGGAAGGGGAGGGGGCGATGCGGACGCGGACATCGCTCATAGGGAGGAAAGGTCCATCGGGCCGGAAGAAGTCATCGAAGAAGTCGTTTTGGGCGCAACCTCCTTCAATTCCATTTCCAGGCCGCCGAAAAGATGGCCGACCAAATTATAGAAAAGCCCGGCCAGAACGGCGGTGATGGTGTTGATGATGCCGTAGACGAACATCAAAATGAAGGGGAAGAAAAGCGCCAGCCCCTGCGGGATCGGATTTTCCTCCATCCCGGGCAGCATTGAGCCGAGGTAGATGAAAAAGCCGATCGGGATGCCGATGATGAATCCGAGGGTGGCGTTCAGGAAAAGAGCCACCTTCGCGAGCGAGGCCAGATCGATTCGTTTCAATTCCCATTTCATTTTCCCCTCCTTAGCTGCTGCACGGGCAGCAAAATTTCCGTTTTCGGGCCGGCGGCCTCGGTTTGCGGCTGGAGCAGAATCTCCATCGCGGGCGGCTTGAAAATATGGCGGCGCTGGCGGATGAACCCCTGCATTCCGGCGTATCGGGAATGGTTCTGCCCCGGCAAGCCGTCCACAATCAAGCTGGCGGCCCGGCGACCGGAGATGATTTTCTGCGTGTACGGTTCGGTGTGGAGCGGGGGCTGGTTGGTAATCACCCCCGCCTCCCAGCGGAGCGATTCGGCCGGGACTTTGGCCGGGTCGTCGTAAAAAACCGCCGCCAGCTGCCCGGGGATTCGGTGTTCCGCCATATATTTTATCAGATCGTCAAATTCGTTGGCCACGCTGTCGTACGGCCCCGCCCCCGGCTTGAAAATGAAGACCTGCGGCGGGACGTTTTTAAAAACCGGCTGGACGAAACGGAGCGTCCCCCCCCCGGCGGTGTCCTCCCCCGGTTCCGGGGATAGCATCTGCAAAAAAAGAAGAAAAGGGAAAAGTCCGAACATGTCAGCTTCCAAAAAAGGTTTTCAGCAAATTCTCCAAATCTTCCCGGGTTTTGTCCCCGTTTTGGCCGAAGAGGATCCCCCGCTGGCCGTTCTTTTCGACCACTTGCCCGTTTTCAAAAAGCATCACAACGGGCACGCCGGGAAGGGCGAAACGGTCGCGGAAATTTTCGTTCCCCCGGGTTCCATCCACCTCGGCGTAGGCAAAAACCACGTCGCCGTATTCCGGCCGGGCGGCGGTTTCCCGAAAATACGGGTCGAACTTGTAGCAGTCCTTGCACCAGTAGGCGCCGAAGTTGACCGCCACTCTTGTGTTGTTGGCCAAAATGTAGTCCAGATTGTCCAGCACAGTGCGGTCGTCCTTCAATTTCGTCGTATCCGCCGTCTCGCCGTGAATTTCTATCACGTCGGAGGCCGCCAAAATCTCCCGGTAGTTTTTGGGATACACTTTTTCGGCCTTCTGTTCCTTTTTGCCGCAAGCGAGGGTCAAAATAAATACCCCCAGTATCACAACGACGGCGCGTCTCACAACCAACAATCTAATACATTCGGGGTGTTTTGGAAGAGGAAAGTGGCCGCTGGTCTGGCATCCTTGCCTTTATCCTCGAAGGGAAAGAGGGCTGGCCCGTAAGGGGCTTTTCGAATAATTCCGGAGATTTATCCGTCCTGGTCTCTTTCTGTTCGGATGACAGGGTTGGGGAATTTTTTTATATTCCCTTCAGTATGAAACTCTCCGATCTGTCGCGTTATGGGCTATTGCCCCAATTCTTGGAGCGGGTCAAGTTGGCGCAGGGGGAGAATCTTTTGCCCCTGCAATCCCGCGTGGTACTGGAGGAGGGGCTTTTTGGCGGGAAGTCGCTTTGGATTTCGGCCCCCCCTTCCGCCGGAAAGACCTTTTTGGCTGAGCTGGCTTTTTTGAAGGCCGTCGAAGAACGGAAAAAGACGATTTTTGCCGTGCCCTTGAAAGCGCTGGCGGAAGAAAAAGTCGCTACCTTCAAAAAACGGTACGCCGATTTGGGCGTGCGCGTTCTTTTGTCCACCCGCGACCATCCGCAGTCCGATGCGCTTCTTGCAGGCGGGGATTTCGATTTGGCGGTGGTCATTTACGAAAAACTGAATCAACTTTTGGTGCGCAAACTGGATATTCTCTCGACTTTGGGTCTGCTCGTCGTGGACGAAGGGCAGCTTTTACTCGACCCTGAACGGGGAAAAGTGCTGGAAAGGATATTTTTCAAATTTTTGGCCTATCCGAAAAGGCCGCAGCTTGTCGTCTTGTCCGCCGGAGTCGCCAACTTCTCCGAACTGGCCCGCTGGCTTTCCTGCCAATACGTCGAGGATGTGCACCGCCCCGTGCCGCTCAAGCGGGGCGTTTTGGCCGAGGGGCGGCTGAAGTTCTATTCCGGCAGCGAGGAACAGGAGGAGGGGTGGCCGGAGGTTTTGGAGCTTTCCGAAGAGGAGCTCTGGCTGAAATCCATCGAGAAAAAAACGGCGGAAGGGGAGCAGATTTTGGTCTTCCGCAAAAGCAAAAAGGAATGCGAAGAGCTGGCCTTGCGGCTTGCCGGACGGCTCGGGTTGCCGCCCGCCTCCGCTGCCAAGGAAAAAATCAAAACGGGACTTTTCTCCAACTCCGCCGAGCGGCTCTGGCGGGTTTTGGAAGGGGGCGTGGCCTTCCACCACGCCGATTTGCTCTTCCCCCTGCGCCGGGCGGTGGAAGAGGCGTTCCGCTCCGGAGAAATCCGGGTGGTTGTGGCCACTTCGACACTCGCCTGGGGGGTTAATCTGCCCGCCGGCACCGTTTTTGTCGATTCCGAGAAATTTGAAAAAGGCCCTGCTTCCGGCGAATGGGTTTCCCAGCCGATTTCCTTGATGGAGTACGAAAACATGGCCGGGCGGGCCGGGCGGCTGGGGCTGGAAAAAGAAGGGAAGGCAATATTGATCGCCCGGTCCCCTTTGGAAAAGGAGCTTTTCTGGCAGCGCTACGTTTTGCGGGGACAGCGCTCGGCGGAACTTCCCGTCTCCGAGTGCACGCCGGAACTCGTTTTGGACTTGGTCAGCTCCGGCGCGGTCTCCGCGGCGGATGAAATTTCAAAAACCTATCTCAAAAAACCGAAAAGCCGTCTGGAGGAAGAACGGCTTTCCGAAATTCTGGCCGAGCTGGAAACAGTCGGCTTCCTGAAAAACCAGCGGGGAAAGTTATTTTCCACTCCTCTCGGCAAACTGGCGGCCTCTTCGGGATTTTCGGTGGAGAGTTACTGCCTCCTGTACGATTTTTTGAGCACCGCCTCCGGGCTTTCCGCCGACCGGCTGTTTGACTTGATTTACTCTTTGGACGAACTCTCCGATGTGGCCGGGCGGTTTGCAGCTTTAAAGGGGAACTATCGAATGCCCTCCACCGGCCGGGCGCCGGTTTCCACCGAGTTGGGCAATTGGGAGGAGGCGGCCTCCGGTTCCATTTCCGCGGGGTTGGCTTTTCCGGCCCGCACGCTGTTTTTCCTGTCCCTCTTTGAGGATTGGAAATCGAAAATTCCCCTGCGGGAAATCGAGGCGAAATACCGCTCCGGGGCGGGGGATTTGCTCCTCTGGGCGGAGGGGAGTTCCTGGGTTTTGGAAACCACGCGGGATTTGGCCCGTTTTCTGGCGCTCCCCGCCGACTGGGAGGCGCGACTGGATGGGATGGCGTTCGAGGCCCGCTTTGGGCTTCCGGCTCGCCTGCGGGATTTGGCGCTTGCCTTTTCCGAATTTCTGTTTCGCGACCAGTTTCACCACTTTCTGGATTTCGGTTTTGCCGCCGCAGAGGATGTGGCGGCATTGGGGCCGGAAAAGCTGGCCGAGCTTTTCGGCGCCGAGACCGGCGCGGCGGTATTTCAAAAAGCCCGCCTTTTGGGGGTAAAGCCAAGGCAAAAGCTGGTTTTCCTCCGGCCTCCCGAGGAAAAGCGCTCCTATTCCGTTTATCTGGACGGGGCCGAAGAGAAAAACCGCTTTCTGGCCGTGGTGCACGACGTCAAAATTTTCCTGCCCGCCAAGCTGTTCTACTACCTTTTCTGCTTGGCGCGCGGGCGCTTCACCGCGCCGGAGGGATGGGTTTCCATCTACGAAATCGAGCGGCGGGAAGGGCAGGGGCGGTTTATCCACCGTTTGAAGA
>DATLYY010000078.1 GCA_035574275.1 Verrucomicrobiia bacterium | reverse complement strand
CGGCCTACTTCATCCCTTCGCCGGTATCCAGAATGATTCCCGCCAGCCGCTCCAGCTCCATATCGGAAAAGAAATGGATTTCAACTCTCCCCCGCCCCTTCTGGTTGCGAAAAATTTTGACCTTGGTGGCCAAATGCCTTTGCATCTCGGACTGCAAATCCTCGGCGGAGGCGGAAAGCGCCGGCGACCGGCGGGCGGTGCGGCGTTTCAAAACCAGTTTTTCCGCCGAACGGACGGTCATCTTCTCCGATGCCATCTTCTCCGCCAGTTTCACCTGCGCTTCCGAATCCGCCAGATTCAATAGCGTCCGCGCGTGGCTGGGGGTTATCCGGGCTTCGGAAATAATAAACTGAACGTCCTCCGGCAAAGTCAAAAGCCGAAGCGAATTGGCAATGACCGAACGCTCCTTCCCCACCCGCTTGGCAATCTCCTCCTGCGTCAAGTTGCACTCTTCCGCCAATCGCTTATACGCCCTCGCTTCATCAATCGGGTTCAAGTCCTCCCGCTGCAGGTTTTCAATAAGCGCCAGCTCAATCTTCTCCTCTTTGGTTAATCCTTCGAGGATTATAGCCGGTACTTGTTTATATCCTGCCATTTCGGCAGCTGTAACTCTTCGCTCCCCTGCAACCAGTTCGTACCCACTGTCTTTTGGCGTTACCAAAATTGGCTGAAGTACTCCTTTTTCGGCTATCGAATCCGCCAATTCACTAAGTGTTACGGCATGTAAGTCGGTGCGTGGTTGATACGGGCTTTTGTAAATGATGTCGATTGGAATCTCCTGCAGCTTCCCCTCTTCCGCCGCCGCCTCTTCCGTCATGCCTGGAATCAAAGCCCCCAAACCTCTCCCCAATGCCGGCTTCTTCATTTGCGCCTCCTATCTCAAATTTTTTCCAAAATTCTACTCATGCCCTTCTGTTATATGGGCGTCTTCAGCCATCACTCCGGTTTGCCTGCGCTTTTGTCAGTCAAAGAATTTTCAACCTCGGGCCTGCCTGCTTCCGGTGAATCGGACCCCAAAATCTCCTTTGCCAAGGCCAGATAATTTTCCGCGCCGGAGGAAAGAATGTCGTACATGATAATCGGCTTGCCGAAGGAAGGCGCCTCCGAAAGCCGCACATTGCGGGAGATGACCGTCTCGTACACCTTCCCGGAAAAATATTTGCGCGCCTCCTCCGCCACCTGTTTGGACAAATTCAGACGTGAATCGTACATGGTCAAAAGCACCCCCTCGATTTTCAAATTTGGGTTCAGATGCTTCTGAATCAGCCGGATGGTATTGAGAAGTTGACCCAATCCCTCAAGGGCATAGTACTCACACTGAATCGGAATCAAAACCGAATCCGCGGCGGTCAGCGTGTTCAAAGTCAAAAGCCCAAGCGACGGCGGGCAATCGATCAAAATAAATTCATACTGATTAAGAATCGACTCCAAAGCAGAGGCCAATTTTTTCTCCCGGGCGATTTGGTTCACCAGCTCCACCTCCGCGCCGACCAAGCGCACGTGGGCCGGGAGCAAATCCAGAAAAGGAATGTCGGTTTTGATTATCGCTTCGGCAATCGGCTTTTCCTCTATCAAAACTTCGTAGACAGTCAGGCCCAATTTTTCCTTGTCGATTCCCAAACCGGAGGTGGTGTTCCCCTGCGGGTCGATGTCGAGGAGCAGCGTTTTCTTTTCCGCCACCGCCAAGCAGGAAGCGAGGTTTATGGCTGTGGTCGTCTTGCCGACGCCCCCCTTCTGGTTGGCAATGGCGATAATTTTCGCTTTTTTCGGAAAAAATTTGGTCTCCTGGCCGTTTTGCACTTCGAGTTGGCCTCCTATGAGCCCCTTGGACTGCTCCACGTCCCCCAAGTTAACTTCTTGTCCCGGTTTGTGCAAGCCAAAGTTCTCCCGTATGCGCCCCCGCGGTGAAATGATTATGCTTTTTTCAGAAAGGCCAATCCAATCTGGTACTTGGCCTTTTTAAATTTTACCTCTTTGGCCCCCAGCAAGATGACCTTTGGAAATTTTTTCAAGGCCGAAACTTCACGCGAAAAATCGGTTGCTTTGATTGCTATAGCTAATGAATTCAGATGCATAAACGGATAGGCGGCCTTGGCAAATTTTTCCAATGGACCAAAGGCACGCGCAGTCACAAAATCGAAGGTCCGTCCCTGCTTGGCAAAATCCTCCGCCCGCATTTCCAAGACCTCCAAACCTTGCAGCCCGAGCACTTTTTCCAATTTCTCCAAAAAAAGAAACTTTTTATGATTCGGCTCAAGCAGGGTGAAGTTTAAATCAAAGCGGGCGATCTTCAAACAAATCGCTGGAAAGCCGGCACCGGAGCCGAGGTCCAAAACGGTAGCCCCCTGCGGCGGGGAAAAATCCTTCAAGATTAGCAGTGACTCCAAAAAAAGCTTTTCAAATCCCTTTTCAGAAATCGAGGCCGTGGAGGCCAAGCCGAGCTGCTTGCCGTGCTCCCGAAAGAGGGAATAATAGAGTTCCACCTCCCTTTTGGGAAGCAAAAAACCCAATTCACTCTTGGCTATTTTGAATAGTTCCAATTTGTTATAAAAAATGTTTCACGTGAAACAATTTTGGTTTGAATGATTTCGCTCCAATGAAATCGGGCATTGGGAGGCAGAATATATTGCAGAATGCCCAAAAAGCAAATACAAAATATTGGTCAATGTGATGCGCCATACCAAGCGCTTAGGCCCAAAAAATGGGCAAAACAGCACAAAAAACATGATTTACTCTTGGATAAGTAGCTTATTAGTAACGGTTTATAAAAATTGTTTCACGTGAAACAATTTTGATTGTCGTTAGCCGACGACTGGAAGTTCGTGCTTTCTTTGTCCGCGGTATTTTTTGAGGAAAATGGAAAGGATAGAAATATCGCTGGGGGTGATGCCGGAAATGCGGGAGGCTTGGCCCAAGGTTGTGGGACGGATTTTGGAGAGCTTTTGGCGTGCTTCCATTTTGAGTCCGGAAATGGAGGAATAGTCAAAATCGAAAGGAACCGGGACTCCCTCCATTTTCTGGAAGCGCTCGATTTCCTCTTTCTGCCTTTCGATGTAGCCGGAGTATTTCACTTCGACTTCGACTTTGGCGGCTATAGTTGGCGGCAGCTCGGCGCAGAGGGGGTCCGCTTCGGCCACCCGGCTCCAGCTTATCCAAGGGCGGCGGAGCAGATTGAAAAGCGAGGCCTTTTTTGCGCTGTTTCCGTTTGAGTTCGAATTTCCATTCTGTACAACGGAGGAACCCATTTCCAAATGCGCTGCGCCGGATGAACCGTTCCCGTTTTTTTCGGGCAATTGAAAACCTGAATCAAAAACGAAAGTTTTCTTCAGGCGCAAAATTTCCGATTTGATTTTGGCCTGGCGATCCAGAAATTCATCATACTGTTCATTGGAAATTAGCCCAAGCTCATAACCCAATGGCAGCAAGCGCAAATCGGCGTTGTCCTCGCGTAAAATCAGCCGATATTCGGCGCGGGAGGTGAACATACGGTACGGCTCCTCAGTACCTTTGGTTATTAAATCGTCAATCAAAACACCGATGTAAGCCAAGTTTCGGGTCAAAATGACAGGATTTCTGCCAATTATGGAACAGGCGGCGTTGATTCCGGCGATAAACCCCTGCGCGGCGGCTTCCTCGTATCCTGATGTCCCGTTAATTTGGCCGGCGAAGTAAAGATTCTTGACGATTTTGGTTTCGAGGGTTGGATAAAGCTGCGTCGGGCAGAAATAATCGTATTCGACGGCGTAGCCGGCGCGAAGCATTTCCACTTTTTCCAGCCCAGAAATAGTCCGCAACGCTTTGAACTGGACTTCCTCCGGCAGGGAAGTGGAAAAGCCGTTGATGTAAACCAAATCGGTGTCGTACCCTTCCGGCTCCAGAAAAAGCTGGTGGCGCTCCTTGTCGGCGAAGCGGTAAATTTTATCCTCCACGCTGGGGCAGTAGCGGGGGCCCACGCCTTTGATTTTGCCGGAAAACATCGGCGAGCGGTGAATATTTTCGCGGATGATTTTGTGCGTTTCCGGCGTGGTGTAGGTCAAATGGCACAAAAGCTGGGGATTCGTTATCTCTTTCGTAAAAATCGAAAACGGCGGCGGCGGATCGTCGCCGGGCTGGGGGGAGAGCCGGTCGTAGTCGATGGATTTGCCGGCGAGGCGCGGCGGGGTGCCGGTTTTCAGCCGGCCGGTTTTGAAGCCGAGTTGCAAAAGCTTTTCGGTCACGCCGGCAACCGGCGCTTCGCCGATGCGGCCGGCGGGAATCGACTTTTCCCCCATATGAATCAGCCCGTTTAAGAAAGTTCCGGAGCAGAGTACGACTGCACGGGCGGAAAAAAAGCGGCCGTCTTCGGTGATTACGCCGGTGATTTTTGAAGAGGGGCTGCCCGAGGCCTCGTTCTCCAGTGTTTCGACAGCGAAATCTACGACTTTCCCCTCGACAATGGTCAAACCCGGCTGGGATTCGACTACCGCGCGCATTTTTTGATGGTAGAGGGTGCGGTCGCACTGGGCGCGGGAGGACCAGACGGCCGGGCCTTTGGAGCGGTTCAAAATTTTCCATTGGAGGCCGGCAAGGTCGGTCACTTTGGCCATTTCGCCCCCCATCGCGTCGATTTCCTTGACCAGTTGGCCTTTGGCCTGGCCGCCGATGGCCGGGTTGCAGCTCATCCGGGCGATGGTTTCCTTCGACTGGCAGAAAAGGGCGGTTTCCACCCCCATTCGGGCCGCGGCCAAAGCCGCCTCGCAGCCCGCATGCCCGGCGCCGATGACGATGAGGTCGAAATGGGACGACATATACAAGCGCCATAAGCTACATAAGGGAAGCAAATCTCGCAACCTGTAAAGAAAATGATCCTGTTTGCAAAGTGCTTCCATTTCCTTTAATTTGGAAGGCGAGAGAAAACAAAATGTCGATACCAGATTATCAAAGTATCATGTTGCCGCTGCTGAAATTTGCCAGCGATCAGCGGGAGCATTCTCTTAGGGAGGCAATCGAATTACTTGCGCAAGAATTTAACGTCACAGAAGACGATCGAAAGAAACTCCTACCTAGTGGCTTGCAAGAAATCTTTGATAACCGCGTCGGGTGGGCCCATACGTATTTAAAAAAAGCAGGCCTTTTAGATTCAACAAAGAGGGGGTATTTCAAAATCACTTCCAGAGGATTGGATGTATTAAGAAAAAACCCAAAAACGATAAACGTTGCTTTTTTAAGGAGTTTCCCGGAGTTTGTCGAATTTCAGACCGTAAAAAAAGATCAAGATGAATCCGAGGGGGAAGCAGAGAAGGCAACCGAAAAGACACCCGAGGAATCCCTTGAGTCAGGATACCAGAGGATAAGGCGTGATTTGTCCACCGAACTTCTCGCTAAAGTCAAAAGTTCTTCGCCTAAATTTTTTGAAAAGCTAGTAGTAGAATTATTGTTGAGAATGGGATACGGTAGTTTCAGAGACGATGCTGGAAAAGCGACCGGGGGGAGCGGGGATGAAGGAATTGACGGCCTAATCAATGAAGATAAGCTCGGGCTAGATGTAATCTACCTCCAAGCAAAAAGATGGGATGGCATTATTGGTCGGCCTGAAGTTCAAAAATTTGCCGGTGCCCTCCAGGGACGCAAGGCCAGGAAGGGTGTTTTTATAACAACCTCAAAATTCTCTGATGATGCCCATGACTTTGTATCAAAAATTGACAGCAAAATAGTTCTGATTGACGGTGAGAAGTTGACTCAACTCATGATTGACCATGATGTGGGGGTTTCAAAACACGTTTCATATGAAATCAAAAAAATTGATTGGGACTATTTTGTAGAGGAATAAAATATACAAACCGAATCACGACAAGCAATGACGATGCATAAAATCATAATTGGCGATTCGCGGAGAATGACGGAGGTGCGGGATGAGTCCGTTCAACTTGTCGTTACCTCGCCGCCGTACTGGCAGTTAAAAGATTACGGGCATAAGGAGCAAATCGGCTACAACGACACCTATGAGGATTACATCAACAACCTGAATCTGGTTTGGAACGAGTGCCACCGGGTGCTCTCGCCCGGCTGCCGGCTGTGCGTGAACATCGGCGACCAGTTTGCCCGCTCGGTGTATTACGGCCGCTATAAAATCATTCCGATTCGCACCGAAATCATAAAGTTCTGTGAAACGATTGGCTTTGATTATATGGGGGCCATCATCTGGCAGAAGGTAACGACCACGAACACCACCGGCGGTGCCACCATAATGGGTTCGTTTCCTTATCCGCGCAACGGCATCGTGAAATTGGATTATGAGTTTATTCTAATTTTCAAAAAAATGGGAATTCCGCCCAAAGCCACAAAAGAACAGAAGGAAAAATCAAAGCTCACCACGAAAGAATGGAACGAGTATTTTTACGGGCATTGGAATTTCCCCGGGGAAAGACAGGACAAGCATCTGGCCGCTTTTCCGGAAGAATTGCCCAAGCGTTTAATCAAAATGTTTTCCTTCGTAGAAGATACCGTCTTGGATCCCTTTGTAGGCAGTGGTACAACCACGTTGGCCGCAAAAAACTTAGGGCGAAATTCCATCGGATATGAAATCAATCCAGAATTTCTTCCTATCATCAAAAAGAAACTTGATACAAAAAAAGGAGACCTTTTTAAAAAAGGTGGATGCTTTCTGGAAATTGAGAAATCCAAGACTACCATTGACACTAATAGCGAAATCAAGAAACTTCCTTACATTTTTAAAGACCCAATCAAATTCGAAAAGAAGGTGGACCTCAAAAAACTTCGCTTTGGCTCCAAAATTGATGGAAAAGAAAAACCGAACGGAAACCTTTATGCCGTGCGCAAAATTGAAGCGCCCGACCGGGTGAAATTGGACACCGGTTTAATCGTTCGGCTCTTAGGAATTAAACCCATTCAAGAGAAAAAGGCGGAGGCGGAGGCATACCTCGCGAATCTTTTAAAAGGGCAGAAGGTGTTCCTTAAATTCGACCAGCAAAAATATGATGAGAAAGCAAATCTCCTTGGCTATCTGTATTTAAAAAACAAGACATTCATTAATCAGCATTTGATTAAGAGCGGATTGGTAAAAGTGGACACCGCTCACGAATATCTGGCTAAATCAAAGTTTCTACGAGTTGCATTCAGCCTCGGCAACGGAGCCTAGTTGCCGAAGCTAAAACTTTCAAACGAAGAAATCCGTCGCGCCTTAGGCTCTCCTTCTTCGGCATTCCCCAAGTACACAACCCAACTCATCAACCTTGCCAATCAGAATGCACAGGGTACTCGCCCCAAAGTAGTGGGACAATTGAGCGAGCTGATTCAGAAGTTTCCCGGCAAGACGTTGGCTGAATGGGAAAATTGGTATTTAAGAACGCATCCAGAAGCAATTGCGGTCGCTACTGCAAAAATCGTGGAAATGCTTTCTCAGCTCAAGGATGCGATGAATAAAATCGACCAAAAGTTGGTGGAGCAATGGGTGAAGGACCTGGTGATAGTAAAAACATTCGTGGGTTTGCGGTTTCAGGAAGCGATTCTAAAAAAGGTGGCCGACCAAAAAGATGAAAAATATAGATTGGCGACACCGGAGGAGGAGTCAAAGGGAACCGACGGGTTCATCGGAAAAATCCCCGTATCGATAAAGCCGACCACGTATAAATCTAAACGGGCGTTGGGAGAGAAAATTGAAACGGGGATTATTTATTACACCAAGAAAAAAGATGGAATAGAAATCGAATTTGATTAAAAAATGGAAGGGCGGGCACCCCTCGAGTTCCCTTGGGGCAAGCGGGGACCTACCCCTACGAAAGACGACCTAACCCCTTTGTCCCCTTCCCGGTGCGGGAAGGGGAGAAAAGGCACCTCACCCTGTGGTCCCTCTCCACGGGGTGGAGAGGGACGGGCGATTCATGAATCGCCCCTACAAACAGAAAAGGGCAACCACGGGGAGTTGCCCCTACAAAACCCTAATCCGCCAGGCGCAGCGGCATTAAGAGATAGAAATAATCCGAGCCGTTTTTCTTGACGGTGTCGGCGATGATGCCGGCGGAAAGGGGGCTGCCCAAGTTGAACAGGACCTCCTCGCCTTCCAACTGCTTCAAAATATCCAACACATAGCCGGCGTTGTAGCCCAGCTCCATCTCCTCGCCTTCGTATCCCGCCGATAAAGTTTCTTTGGCCTCGCCGGCGAAGTCCGGATTGTGGGCGGAAAGCTCGATGGAGGATTTGCGAAGCGAGATTTTGACCTGATGGGTGAGGGAATTGGAAAGCAGGCCGACCCGCTTGAGGGCGGACATAAAAGCCGGGCGGTTCAAGCGCAGCTTTTTGTCGTTCCCTTTGGGAATGACTTGGTCATAATCCGGATAGGGGCCTTCGATAATCCGGGAGGAGATGACCGTGTCCCCTAAATCGAAGATGATATTTTTTTCGCCGAAGAGGACGCCCACTTCTTTGGATTCATCCTCGCCGACCAGCTTTTCCACCAGCTCCAGTCCCTTGGGGGGGACGATGACGTCGTCGTGCAGGCCCTTGAGTTTCTTATTCACCACCGACATTTTGGCCAGGCGGTGGCCGTCGGTGGCGACCATCGTCATCATATCGCCGGAGGTCTGCCACAAAATGCCGGTTAGAACCGGGCGGGTGTCGTCCCGCGAGGCGGCAAAGCGGGTGCGGCGAATCAGATTAATCATATCCTCGCCGGGGATGCGAATCAGCTTGGCGGGGGAGGACTCGGGAAGCCGCGGAAACTCGTCGGCCGGCATGCCGCCCAGCTTGTAGGAACCCTTGTCGGCTTTCAGTTCCACCCGGTTGTCGTGGGCGATTACCTCGATGTTGGTTTCCGGAAGTTCGCGCACCAAACTGTCCAAAAGCCGGGCGGGGACGGTGACCGCGCCCTGCTTGGTGACGTTGGCCGGAACGGAAGTGGTAACGCCGATGTCCAAATCGGTGGCGGAAATTTTTACTTTGCCATCCGCCGTTGACAAAAGAAAATTACCCAAAATCGGAAGCGTGGTGCGGTTCGGCACCGCCGAGGTGACGTTGGTTATGGCGTTAAGAAATTTGCTTCTTGGCAGCGAAAACTTCATCTAGGCCTCCCGTTTTAGGTTTACCGCCCAGTGTCTTTTGGTCATAGTGTATTCAATATACAATCACAATAAAGGGTGTGCAAATGTGGAAGAGGGTGCTTCCGGCATTGTCCCTCCGGTATTTAATGGAAAAGTTAATCTGAAAACTTTCTTTGTAACCGGTCTGTTTTTGTGCAACAATTTTTTGTTGATAAGCTGCATGTTAAGATGTTAGTTAGATAAAACGTTTATCAATTGCTCGATTTCCTGACGGAATTTGTTGTCTGATTTCATCCGGCCGGAGACGATTTCGCAGGCGTGGATGACAGTGGAATGGTCCCGCCCGCCAAAATAGGAGCCGATTGATTTCAGGGAATGGTCGGTTAAAAGCCGGCAGAGGTACATTGCCACCTGCCGGGCCATGGCGACTTCTTGAGTTTTCTTTTTCGCTAGAAGCAGTTCGGGGGCCAGCTTGAAATGCTCGGCGGTGCGCTTGTGGATGGCTTCGATGGTGATTCTTTTTTCAGAGGCCTTTAGATGGTCCCGCAGGACCTCCTTGGCCAGTTCAATATTGACATCTTTGCCCCAAAGGGAGGAATAGGCCAAAAGGCGGATTAAGCAGCCCTCCAGCTCGCGGATGTTGGAGGAGATGTTTTCGGCGATGAAGGTGATTACCTCGTCGCTGATGGTGAGCTTGTCCGATTCACTTTTTTTGCGCAAAATGGCGATGCGGGTCTCCAGGTCGGGGGGCTGGATGTCGACGGTCATCCCCCATTGAAAGCGGGAGAGGAGCCGCTCCTCCAGCCCTTTGGTCAAAGACGGCGGCCGGTCGGAGGAGAGGACAATCTGTTTGCCGGCCTGGTGCAGGGCGTTAAAGGTGTGGAAGAACTGCACTTGGGTCGATTCCTTGCCGACCAGAAACTGGATGTCATCCAAAAGCAAAACGTCCGCCTGCCGGTAGTAGGCGGTGAACTCCGAGGTGGTGTTGTTGGAAAGGGAGGTGATGAAATCGGAGGTGAAGCGCTCCGAGGTGACGTATAAAACCTTGGCAGCCGGATTGTCGTCCAAAACGGCGTGGCCGATCGCCTGCAACAAGTGCGTTTTTCCCAAACCAACGCCGCCGTAGAAATAGAGCGGGTTGTAACGGGTTTTTCCGGGGGCCTCGGAGACCGCGACCGCAACGGCGTGGGCCATCAAATTGGAATCCCCGCGCACGAACGATTCAAAGGTGTAGCGGGGGTTCAAAAGCTTGCGGTAGGGCTCGGCCTCGGTCGCCATTGCCGGTTTGGGATGGCCATTGCCGTTTGCGCCGTTGCCGTTGGTTGGGGGGGGAGCGGCGAGTGGAAAATCGGATTTTTCGCTGGAGACTTTGAAGCCGAAGGAAATTTCGGCACCTGTGACCGCCTGAAACGCCTCCGCAATCAAAGCTCGATAATGCTCCTCCAGCCATTCCGCCACGAAGCGGTTGGGAACGGTGATAAAGACCGTTCCGTTCTGACCAAAAAGCTTGGTGGGGCGCAGCCAGGTGTAGTAGGATTGGCGCTTGACCCTTTTTTCCAGATACTCCAATACCTCCGACCAAAGTTTTTCCGGTTCCGATAGCATTTCTCCTCCTGCTCCGATTAAGGAAGTGAACAATATATAAAGGTTAAAAGTTTTCTACATCAAAATAAAATAAGAACCCAATGACAGTTAAGCGTTTAGCATCGCTTAGCAAGCTTTCGCACCACTTATCCACATTTGACTGTCGAAAAGCCGGAGGCGGGCTTGGTTATGCCGCAACAAGTTAGCAGGCAAAGAGAAGTTTTCAACATACAAACACAAATCATAATAGCTTGCGCCTCATAAGGTTATGCGAAAATAAGACGCCCGGAAGACCAAGTCAAGAGAAAAATTCACATTTCGGTGGAAAAGTTGTAACCGGTTGAGTTTCAGCGCCCAAAGCATTGAAATTCCCGAAGATATTGGTAACAACGGGCACTTGGCTATTTGTCAACAAGTTGTCCGTTTTGGTTGATAATTTTAAGAGGAGAATTTTGAAAATTATTTTTTGACCGGATCGGCTTGGGGGGGGGCACCTCTCTTTCTTTTGGCCGGCCGCCGCATTTTGGAACGGGGCCACCAAAAAGTTTTTCAAAAAGAAAGGAATTGATTTTTGATGAATGAAACGGTTTACTTCGTTTGGGTTAAGAAAGGAATTGGAGATGTCGAAAAAGATAGAGAAGATGAACAAGCGGGGGATCACCATATCGTTTTCCTCCTCGGATCGGAAGGGGGGATTGGTTTTGCGTATTCCGGCCGGGATTTTGTATCTTTTGGCGGCCCTGCCGGTCGGATTTTTTACCGTTCTGCTTCTGGCCTATCTTTTTTTCCCCGTTCCGGCGGCGTACAAAGTGAACGGCTCGGAGAGCTCGGCCGTGGTGGAGCGGCTCTCGTTCATCGAAAAAGAACTGGCTCTTTCCCACGAGATGGCTTCCCGCATGGCGCGGCTGGTCGGGATCGAGATGGCCCAAAAAAGGGGAAAAAAGGATTCGCTGCGCCGGGAGCGGCCCGGGTTCACCATTCTGGCGGGGGATGAAAACGGGGCCCGGATTTTTCCCTTGGACGGGCGGGTGGAGGCCAAGGGGGGGCGGATGCTCATTAATTTCGACAAAAAAGACAGCGTGCGCGCCTCCGGCAGCGGGGTGGTGGCGGAGGTGATTCACAACAGCTTGGTCAACTGGATGATTACCGTGCAGCATAAAAACGGATATTTTTCCACCTATTCCGGCAACCTTTCCCCGCTGGTGAAACGGGGGGATGTTTTGAAATTGGGGGATGCCCTAGGGTTATCGACCCCGCCCCGCTTCGGTTCCGGCAAAATAGAGTTCGTGGTATTCAAAGAAGGACAGCCGGTTAGCCCGTTTACCGCTTTTTTGGACAAAGCCACGGAGGCCTCTCCCATGGAGGGCCGAAAGCCCGCCTCCGGCACTAAAAAAAGCGGTGTTAGCAACTCTTAAAAATATGTGGAAAAATCGAAAATTCATTGCTGTTCAAGAACTTGGTTCGCCATATTTAAACCAAAAAATAAACCTTTTCCACAGGTTTAGGCTTTAAAAGTGGGATATGGCAGTCGTTTTTTGACTTTTGTGCAGGCTGGAATTGTATGGTTTTCAAGGGGTTTGGAAGAGTAAACTTGGGGGGATGAAATGGATAAGATGTCCACGCTCAATTTGGTTGCCGTAGTTCTTTTCCTGTTTGGCTTGGCCGGGATTATTTATGCGTTGGTGCGAAAAATCACCGGCATCCGCTCCGCGCGCAAGGGGGAGCCGATCCGTTTTCGGCAGGGGACGCAGATTTTTCTGCCTTTGGGAGCGGGACTGGCATTCGTTTTCGTCGCCCAGGCGATTTTCTGGCTTTCCTCCCAGCGCACCAACTTCCGGGTTTTGGAGTTCAATTCCCCCCAGGCCCAAATCGAGGTGAAGCAGGCCAAGGACGAGAGCTTTTTCATCGAGTTTCAGGAAGGAGAGAAGGGGGTGCCGGTTAAAGTCCCTTATCTCAAACCGAACATCAAGGTGGTGACCCAGGTGGTGGTCTGGAAGCCGTTTTTCTCCTTTTTGGGGCCGATGCACACGGCCCGGGTGACCCGCATTGAATTCATCGACGAGGCGGGGGCCACTTTTGTTTTCACCAACTCCGACCAGGCGGCCGATTTTGCCGAGTGGGTCATCCATATCAACAAGTTCTTGCCGATTGCCGTTGTCCGGACGGTGGAAACCGACCCCCGGGTGCTGGCCGCAGGGCAAAAATACCGGCTTTTCGTCAATATGGACGAGGCCGTGCTGAAATCGATTTAACTCGGCTCCGGCCGACTTTTTTCTTTGCCCCCAGTCGATTTTTCACCTTTTACGAATGGACGGCCAGAAGCGGGTCCCTTTGATATAGATTTATTGGGGTAAGGTTTGAAGGTGTAACTTTTACAGCCGGGCGCCGGAGAGCAGTTTTTCACCGGTCGGCTCGACGACCCCGCCAGCCAGCTCCAAAGTCACGTTAAAGGCGAAGATATGTTCGGAGGGGGGGAGATGGGCGATTTTCACCTCGGCCGCGCCGGTGGAATCGACGTTGAACGTTTTGATGGCGACCGGCTTGCCGCCGGCAACCGCCCAAAACTGGTAGCTTTTGTCCGCCGGGGCGGGGGCCAGCCCGGAGGCAATCAAAATCCCCTGCCCCTCGACCGGGTCCCAGACCAGCTTGGCTCTCGCTTTTGGAGCGGCGGGCTGACCGGTCAGAATCAACACCTCCGTATGCGGCGCCAAAGCGAAGCCGAGCTTGGCCTGGGCGATTTTCAGCTCCTGCCTTTGGGCGACTGATTCGATGGTCAAATCCCGAAGCTCGAAGGATAGTTTGCGGGCGTTAAAACTGGAATAAACCGCCAGAATACTGGCGGCAATGCCGAAACCAAAGGCCAAAAGGGGCCAGAGGGACCGCCCCCGCTCGCTTCGTCCGGCAAAAACCTCCCCGGATTTGCCGCCGGAAGCTGCCGAAGAGGCCGGATTGGAACGTTCATTTGGCGAAAAATTTTTGTGTGGAGCTCCTCCCCCGCGGGCATCCGGTTCGATGGTGGCCATCAATTTGGTTTTCAGCGCTTCCAGGGCCTCGGCCGGGGCGGGAGGGTTCATCAGCGCCTCATCCAGCTCCGTGTCAGTCAAATGCTCCCAGCGCTCGTCCACCGGGGCGGAAGGGGGGAGCTGCGATTTGGCCAAAACATAGGCGTTTTGCAGAAGGCGGTTTTTTATTCCGTCCGGGGAATTGAACTGGTCGGACTCGTGCCAGAGCCGGAGAAAAAGCTCGAAAACCACCTGCTCCGCCCGCTCGGCGCTCTGGAGGATTTGATGGCCGAGGTTGTACGCCAGACCGGCGTAGCGGTCGAAAAGTTTTCCCACCGCGCGGGCATCGCCGGCGGCGATTTGGGCCACCAGCCGGGAGTCGAAGGCGGAATCGATATAGGCCGTGCTCATTGATTCAATCCTTTTCGGTCAGCGTCCAGATGTTGGCGAATCCCGTTTCCAATAACTTCAAAGTAAGACGGGGAAGCGGGAATTGTCAACCCGAAATGTGAAGTTTTTGCGCACCGTCGACCGGAACGAAAGAAAAGCAGACCGCTCCGCTGGAAGCAGGCGTTGGAGCGACCGGTGTTTCTGCAAAAAAATGCTAACCATTTGCAAGCAAAAGCCGATATATTAGGGGTGAATCAGGGGATCGAGCATGGCTGGAGGTTTATAAAAATGGATCAAGGAATAGCGGGTCTTGATATGGCGCCCGACGGATTGGGTGAACATGTCTAAAGACCGGCCCAAAATTGTGGTCATCGACGACGACCCGAAAGTGCCTTGGATACTCTCCGAAGGGCTGGAGGAGTTTGAGATCGTCGGCGCGCGGGACGGCGTGGAGGGGATTCAGCAGGTTTCCAAAATCAAACCGAATTTAGTGTTGCTGGATATCAAAATGCCGGGGCTTTCCGGGCTGGAGGTTTTGCAAAAATTGAAGGCCGCCGATTTGGGGCTGGATGTGATTATGCTTTCTGGCCACGGGGACACCAAAAACATCGTCGAATCGATCCGCCACGGGGCGTCCGAGTTCATCACCAAGCCGTTCGACGTGCGGGAGGTGGAAATCCACATCCAGAATGTTCTGGAAAAAAGCCGGCTCAAGCGGGAGCTTTCCCATCTCAAATCGGAACTGAAGGCCAAAAGCCAGTACGATACCTTCATCGGGGATTCGGCCCGGATGCTGGAGGTCAAAAACATCATCGAGCAGGTGGCGGACTCGGAGCTTTCCGTGGTCATCCGCGGGGAATCCGGCACGGGGAAGGAGATCGTGGCGCGGATGATTCACAATCTTTCCGGCCGCCGCGCGGAACCGTTCGTCAAGGTGAACTGCGCCGCCATTCCGCGCGATCTGTTGGAAGCGGAGCTGTTCGGCTACGAAAAGGGGGCCTTTACGGGGGCGCACAAAACCAAGCCGGGGCGGTTCGAGGTGGCCAACAAGGGAACCATGTTTCTGGATGAAATCGGGGACATGCCGATGGAGCTGCAGTCCAAGCTTTTGCAGGTCATCGAGCAGCACGAGTTTGTCCGCGTAGGCGGCATCCAGAACATCCGGGTGGATGTGCGCATCGTCTGCGCCACCAACAAGGATATGGAGGCGGCCATCGCCAGTCACCAGATGCGGGATGATTTGTTTTACCGGTTGAACGAAGTGGCCATCCTGCTTCCGCCGTTGCGGGAACGGCCGGAGGATGTTCCGCTTTTGGTGGCTCATTTTCTGGCCCGCTACAACGAACTGTACAAGAAAAATTTTCACACCATCACCGCCGAGAATATGGCCAGGATGCAGGGGTTTCACTGGCCCGGAAATGTGCGCCAGCTGGAAAACGTCATCAAGCAGGTGGTGGTGCGGGAGGATGATTCCATCGTTCCCTCGTTGCTTTCCGCCACGAGCGGGGTGGCTGGCTTTCCGGCCTTTTCCCTCGCTTCCGGTGCCGCTTCTTTGCCCGGAGCGGCGGCTGGCTATTCCTTGAAAAAAAGGGTGGATGACATCGTGTCGCGGGAGGAAAAGCGGGTAATCGCCGAAGTACTGCAGAAAACCAACTGGAACCGGCGCAAAGCGGCCGATATTCTGGAAATCTCCTACCGCTCGCTGCTTTATAAAATCAAAGAATACCGCATCAACGAACCGCAGTTGTAACCCGGCAAGCAGTAGTTTTTTGTGTATTCCCGTTCCGTTTTTGTGAAGCGGATTGCAGGGCTTTGGAATTTTCTCTTAAGCCGCAGGTAATAAATATCCACAGCCGGTGAGGAGTTATAAACTGGGTTCGCTGCACTTCTATGTATCAGCGGGTGTTGCCGCCCATCCCTTTCCGGCCATCAGATGAATTCAAGTGGTGTGGATAAGAAGTGAAAGAACAACAGCGGGCAGGGGCACGGGTTTTGCTCAAAGCGGTTTTTGAGGGGCCCATCAAGTAAAATTGCGGCTGGAGGCCGCCCCGAGTTTGGGTACAAGACAAGGATGTTGGCGAAAGGACTTGTGAGGCACCAAATCGATAAGGATTCGTCCGAGACGGAAGAGCCGCCGGGGGGTGCTTTGGACTGCAATTCTTCTTTTGTATCGCGAGCGGAGCAGGAGCTGAAGAGGGCGGAGCGGTATCTATCCTTCGTTTCGCTGGTTCTTTTTGAAGTGGTTCCGGTCGGCTACAACTGGGACGAGGAGCTGAAAAAACGGGTGGTGGAAGTGGCTCGGTCGTCCGTGCGGGAGACCGATTTGGTCGGCGTTTCGAACACCCACCGGGTGGCGGTTTTGCTGGTGGAGACCCCCCGCCGGGGGGCCGAACGGGCCTCCGAACGGCTGGCCGGGCAGCTTCTCGATTTCTGCCTCAAGGAAAAAGGCAAGAGCAAGCTGGTGATGCACATCCACTCCTTTCCCGAAGACCCGCAAGGGAAGGAGAATTTTTTGTCGGCCCTCGAAAAACTGCGTTAAATTTACAACCGCCGGTTAATTCGTTAGATAAGCCCGGCAGAGCTTTTCGGCCACTTCGGCGAAGTTTTTCTGCCCCTCCGGCTCACTGTTCGGGCCGGAGAGGTAGATCAATCGCTGCAAACTGTCGACCACCATCTTGAAGGGCGTGGTCGGGGGCCATCCCAGAAATTGGACGATGCTTGAATCGAGGGGAACGACCGGGAAACTTAGCGCAAAGTCCCTAGCCACCTGATCGGCCCAAACCGAATCTTCCTGTCGAACCAACGCAACGGCTAAAAACCCACGCGAAGAATAGGTTTTGTATAGCTTTTCCCAAAGTTCCGCCTCTTGTAAGCAGCCCCCACAATCCTGCTGGGTGAGAAAAACCAACAGAGTGAGGTCCGGCTTTCTGACCTCTTCCCCCTTTTTCTTTACGGATAATTGGCAGAATGGGGAGTAGCCGGAGGCCAACCGATACAGGTCGGAATCGGCGGAATGCTTAAGTTGGGTGCGCATATTTTCCACTTGGTTATGAAGGGCGCGGTTCTGACGCAATAGAAAAAAGTTGAAGACAGCAAAGACCAAAAGGGCTGCGATGTTCGCCCAAAGCAAAAAACGCTTCACGCCTACCGCCCGGTTTTGGAAACCTTTTTTCCGACGGACATTGGCTTTAAGTTAAGTTTATACTTTCCCAACACCACCGGCCCGTCTTTGGCCGGGTTCTCCGGCGTTTCGGGCGCTAGGGCAAACCAGAGGTTATCCTTGTCATCCACGCATAAAAACCGGTGCGGCGTGTGCAAACCACCGGCCATCAGATTCCCCTCCCGGTCGTAAATATCGATAAAAAACCCGCCATCATACATCCGCTCTGGATTGTAGTTTTTGACGAAGGGTTTTCCCTTTTCACCCGCCAACATCACCAAAAGCACGTATCCGCTCTGGGTGGCCGCGCATTCCACTACCGGCGTCCAGGTTTTAAGCCACTTCAACCAACTTTTGCGGGAGATAGGGCCTTTCAGTTTGTCAGGCGGCTTGAAGAGCTGGGTCTTGCCAACAATCTCCTTCTTTCGACTGCCGTTTATCCCGTAACGAAAAACTTTGTGGAAAGGAGGATACACACACCATACGTCGCCCGCCGTGTCTACGTCAACGGAGGGAAATTTGACGCTTGATTCGGTGTAAATAGAATCCAAAGGGAAGAAATCGCGGATGAATTTTCCGTCCCCCGTGTAAAGGTGCAGGAGGTTGTGATTGGGATAACCCACACCGATGCCAACAATTTCGCCGCCCGGGGCCACATCCAAGCGCTCGATGTTGTGGCCCCACAGTTCTTTCAGGTTCTGCGCACGCACATTGCCTTGCTCTACGACTTTCTTTAAAGAGCCTAATGTGTCGTAGATGAAAAGATAGGCCATGGAGGTCGTTACCAGCAAACCGTCCTTGCTTTCCATAGCGTCATAAAATTTCTGTTTGCGTATTACTCGCCCTCCGTCTGGGTGGGGTGTATCAAGACGTCGTGTGTTTTGTCCATTGGGGGAAAACACCTTTAAACCCCGGAAGCCATCTCCTCCGACTTCCCAGTCTATGGCGTAAATTTTTCCCGAAGTCCCTACTTTTGCTCCCAGCAGAGAACCAAATGCCAATTTGGCATCTTGCAACTTAAGCTTTCCGCTTGAAACGAAAAACTTGTCAAATCTATCCTGGGCACTGAGTGTCCCCGTATTTCCTGTAAAGCAAAGGAGAAGCAATAGAGCCGGACCTCGGCATAATACCGAGGGCCGGCCTTTCCGAATCAGGGATAGCTTACTCAACTTGTAAACCTCCCGGACTCATTGTAAGGTTGTGCTCCGTACTGCCAAATCTAATTGACAGAGAAAAGCAATTGGTAAAAAAGCCGTCACAATCCCCCGTCCGATTGTTGTAGGTCAATAGCGCCAGCTGGAGTCTAATTGACCAAGCATTGGCCTTTTTGATGGCCTCCTGCCCCTCCATCAACCCCTTCACGTTCACTCCGCTCAACACCAAGAAGGCCGCCACCAGAAAGCCAACGGCTATCTGTCCGGTTTTCCATTTCCGTAAAAACATAATTCCTCCTTTTTCGTTTTGCAACCGGTTAAAGGGTTTCCCGAAATTATCGGGGCTTGCGTCCTTCCGTCAACAATGTTAGTTTATCCCATACCGCACCTCCTTGTTGAATGCAGGGTGTGGGCAGGCCGGCGCTCCCCGGAGAATCGGAGGGCGCCGGTCGTACCAGAAAGGAGAAACCTCCCCCGGCGTTTCCCAAATCCCTTTGGGCGGCTCGGCCGGGGGAGGGGAGGCAGAGGTAGTCGCCACGCTACCGCCGTCTGGTTCGAGGCCAATATCCCATGTGTGCTCCTGCCAAAGCATACGGGGAATAAAAAGAGAGGGGTGAAAACGGAAGTCAACGCCAAAATTTTGGCGTTTAGCGCCAAATTTTTGGCAGTTGGGAGTTAGAGGGTTATTTTGTAGCGCTTGATTTTGTAATGCA
>DATLYY010000077.1 GCA_035574275.1 Verrucomicrobiia bacterium | reverse complement strand
ACATCCCCGCCGAATCCCTCTGCCGTCAATCGCTATCCATCCGGGAAAAAACGGCCGGCCCGCACAGCCCGGCGGCGCGGCAGGCACTGGACAACCTCGTTTATATCCTGGCCCGGCAGGAAAAATACGCGGCCGCCGAGTCGCTTACCCAGCGGGCGGCAACCATGCTTGCGCGATTCAAAAACCTCTATCCTTTGGAAACGGCAAATTACCTGAACAGCCAGGGAACCTTTTGCCATCTGCAGGGGAAATTCACCCGGGCGGAGAGCCTTTTTCAAAGCGCACTCGCACTTCGGGAAAAAAATATGGGCCCCGACGATCCGGCGGTTGTCAAAACCCTGGATAATCTTGCGGAAACCCGGAAAAGCCAGAAAAAATATGAAGGATTGGATTCCCTATATGAGCGGATGATCGCCGCCATGGAGAAAAATTCCGGACCCCAGGATCCGGCGTTGGTTTCCAAATTGGAAGGTATCTCCCGGTTCTACGAATCCATCAAGCAAACTGAAAAGGCCCAAAAATGGGCCCTGCGGGCGGAGCGGGTCCGGTCGAAAACCAAAACCAACGGGAACCAATAGGTCCCCTGGCCGGTTATCCATTTTCAAATGCGGGAAATAAGACCAAACACTCAAACCAAAGGAGCCGTAATGCGTCGGGTTGCATCAATCCTAATCGCCGTTCTATTTCTCTTTCAGTTGACCGCTGCCGCGCCGGTGAAGTTTTTGCTTTCCGGGCGGGACGGGCGGAACGTCATCAAATTTATCTCCAAAGCGCCCCTCGAAACCATCGAGGGAAAAACCGGCCAGATTGACGGTACAGTGGAAGTCGATTTGGCGGACGCCGGCTCCGCCTCCGGGCAGTTCGAAGTGGATTTGACCACGGTGAAGACCGGTATCGACATGCGGGACCAGCATATGCGCGAAGGGTATCTGCATACGGACAGCTTCCCGAAGGCGACCTTCAAAATCGTAAAGGTGACCAAAGCCAGCCCGAAGCAGCTGGCGGACGGCCAGCCGGCGGAAATCGAGGCCCAGGGGGAACTGACCATCCACGGCGTTACCAAGCCGGTTACCGTTTCCGGCACTGTTACTTACCTAAAGGAAAGCGAGGCGACCCAAGCCCGGCTGCCGGGTGATTTGCTGCACATCGACGTCGGCACGACGATTCTTTTGTCCGATTTCAAGGTGGAGCGCCCTCAGTTCGTGTTAATGAAAGTCAGTGACAAAGTGGAACTGCGAGTGGACGTTTTCGCCACCACCCGCTACCCGGAGCCGAAGCCAGAGCAGAAAAAGCAGTAATCGAATTTCACTGGGATTTTAGCGGGGCGCAGAAATGCGCTCCGGTTTTTTTATTTGAACAATAGGGAGTTATCTTCGCCGCTCGAGAAGAACTGAAACGGTGAGCGGTTTGCCGTCCCGCATAAGACCGATGGCGACGGTTTCCCCTGGTTTGTGGGCTCCCAAGGCATAGGTATAGTCGTAGATATTGCGGATTTCCTTGGCGCCGAAGCGGACGATGACATCACCCCCTTTGATGCCGGCCTTTTCCGCCGGCGAACCCTCCCGCACACCGGAGAGCTTGACGCCGACCAGTTCTTCCGAATAATCCGGGATGGTACCCAAATAGGCCCGCAGTTCCCCGCTTCCCCCGCCCATGCGGGTGCTGTCCCCTTTGGTGCGAACGTACGTTGGTGCCGCGTCCAAGCCCTGAATTTTGTCAACGGTGCGGTAGGCCAACTGCAAAATCTGCTTCTCTCCGACCGTATTGATTTTATCCCAGGTGTCCGACGGTTTGTGGTAATCGGTGTGCGTGCCGGAGAAGAAAAACAAAACCGGTTTTTCCTTGGCGTAAAAGGGGGAATGATCGGAAGGGCCGTAGCCGTCGTCGGTGAATTTGACTTTCAAACCAATCTCTTTGTTCACCTCGCCAACCAATTCCTTCCAGATCGGGGAGGTGCCGGCGCCTTGAACAATGATTGTAGAATCTTTCATCCTGCCAATCATATCCATATTGACCATCGCCGTGATTTTTTCAAACGGAAAGGTCGGGTTTTTGGTGAAATAGCTGGAGCCCAAGGTCCCTTCTTCCTCGCCGGAGAAGGCGGTGAAACAAACGGTGCGTTTCAAGAAGTTCTTTTGAGCGGCAAACGCCTCCGCCAGTTCCAGAAGCCCGGCCGTTCCGGAGGCGTTGTCATCGGCACCGTGATGGACTTCCCCTTCCTCCTTGGGGGACAAGCTCTCCGGCCCCCCTTTGCCTAAATGGTCGTAGTGCGCGCCGATTACCACCACCTCGCTCCCCACCTTGGGGTCGTTGCCGGGAAGCATGCCGATGACGTTGTCCGTTTTGGTCAGCCGTTTTTTGACGGCCGTGGCAAATTCCACTTCGATTGGCAGCTCAAACGAATTCGGTTTGGAACTGTGGGCAATGCCGATGGCGATTTTGTCCAGAGCTCCCTTCCCTCCCTTTTCGACGATGGAATTGGCGGCCGCCAAATCAATCCCTGCTACCAAAATGCCGGCATCCCCCGGCGCCCAGTCGTGGCGCAGCCGGGAGACGGCATCGTATTTGAAGGTGTCCTCTGTGGCGACCACGAGCACGCCCAAAGCGCCGTGCTCGCGGGCATTCATCGCTTTGTAGCGGAGCGCGAAATAGCGGTTGTAGCGGTTTTGTGGATCTTCCCCTTCCGGCCCGTATTTCATAACCAAAACGATTTTCCCTTTTACATCCAACCCAGTGTAGTCGTCGTACCCGAAGTCGGATGCCGTTATCCCGAATCCAGCAAAAACAAGCTTTCCTTTGGCCTCGCCGGTCTGGGTATAGGACAAGGGCATCCATTTCTCGCGGATGGGTAAATCTTGACCGTCGATTTTCAAATAGTTCTTCTCCCCGAGTTCGGAGGCGGCAACCACATCAAAGGATTGGCGATAGGTGCCGCTGACTCCGCCGGGCAAAAGACCGATCCGTTTGAATTCGGACTCGATGTAGTTGGCGGCTTTGGCACAGCCCGGCTCGCCGGAGCGGCGGCCTTCGAGAGAATCAGAAGCCAGGACCCTGATATGGCGGATGATGTCGTCTTCATTGATGGTGGAAACCGGGTCGCCGTGTGCCCATACGAGCGAACTGGCAAGTATGAGGGAGGCAGCTGTCAACTTCCAAATTCGAGTGGATGGTCTTTTCATTATTTTTTCTCCTTGAAGAAGTTCAATGGGAAACGCATACCCAAACATTATCGATAATCTGAAAAAAGATGTCAATGCGTGTGGTCAAATTGTGCCGCTTAAAACATAAGTCGTTGCCGGATTGGGGCTTGTGAATGCACCCTATTTGCTGAAACCTGGAATAAAACTATCTTCCGATGGTATTATATATGCCGATGGAGAACGCTGCGGACAGCGAACTGGTTGTCAAGGCCAAAGCCGGAAATGAGAATGCCTTTCGGCAGTTGGTGGTTCGCTACCAAAAAAGAATTTTCTATCTGGCGTATCGAATGACCAAGGACAAGGATGCCGCCGATGACTTGGCCCAAGAAACCTTTATCCGCACCTACCAGGCGCTCGGACGATTTAAGGAGAATTATCCGTTTTACACCTATATCTACCGGATTTGTATGAACCTTTCGATTAATTACCACCGCCGGCAAAAGCTGACTTTGTACGAAAGCCGCACGGAAAACTGGGAACAGATGCTGGAAAATCAGGGGATTTTCCCGGAATCCATTTCCACGGCGGAGGAAAAGACCTTAAGCAAGCTGGAAGCGGAAATCGACCGGCTTTCACCGGAATACAAGGCGGTGGTGGTTTTGAAGTTTTACGAAAACCAAAGCTGCGAGGAGATTGCCAAAACACTGGAAATCCCCTTGGGGACGGTTCTTTCCCGTCTTTCGCGGGCAAGGCAAAAGCTGGCGCAGGCCCTGACCAAAAAGGAGGCGGCCGATGAAGTGTAATTTTGAATGGCTTTCCGCCTATCTGGACGGGGCACTGGCCGAGGACAAGCGGGCCAAGTTGGAAGAGCATTTGAAAACCTGCGAGGCCTGCACGGCCAAGTTGGAGGAATTTGCCCGGGTGGAACAGGCCGCCAAGAAAATTCCGGTGCCCCAGCTTTCCGAGGCGTATTGGGAGAATTTTGCCAATCGGGTGCAGAACAAACTGACCATCCGTGAAAAACAGAAAACTTGGCCGGGCTGGCTGGAGACACTCAAGAGCTTTTTTCAACCCACCACCCGCAAGCTGGCAATAGCCGGCAGCGTGGCGGTTATCCTTCTTTTGACCTTTATCAGTTTGGACCAATGGAAGAAACAGACGTTCCGGCCTCCGGTTTTTGAGTCCGAAAAGCCGGTTGTTGAAGGAAAAGTCGATTCGGTTCAACTACCGGCAAAAGATGAATCAGAGTTCCGGGCCATAGAGCAAGGCAAGAAGACCGGGCTTGTTGATAAAAAGGGGCCGTATCTGTCTGCGCCTAAAATGGCCATTGACACGCTTACCCTAAAACCGATGGCGAACGCGCCGGCGGCATCGGCTCCGCTCGGAAGAGTGTTAGCCGCCCCAGAAGAACAGAAATCGAAGGAAGAGCCGACTTTAGCTGCGTTTGCAGAGAGGGATGAAGCCGTTAAAGGGGATACGGTTGTAGTAACGGCCGGAAAGAAAGCAGAAATTCGGAAAGAGGTTGCCACTTCGCAGGTGAAAGTTGCGGCGGAGGAAATCGAAAAACTCCCGATTCGGAACACCGAGGGCCTCTTGAAAGTTCAGGCGGGTGTGTCACAAAGCGAGGGTCAGACACACATCAGAGGAGGCAGAAAATCAATTTCGGACGATTCGCTTGCGAACACGACGGGGAAAAAAGAGGAAACCCAAAAGGAAGCTGATACATTGACAAATGACATTTCAAAGTTACCAATTCGGAATGTAACAGACTTGCTTAAAGTGCAAGTGGGGGTAGGGAGCTGGAAGCCTAATGAGGGTATAAGAGGCGGCGGGCAGCCCGAACAAGAAGATTCCCTTTTAGATACTGTTGCCAGAAAAGCAAAAATCCAAAAGGAAGTTGCCACTTCACAAGAAAAGGCAGTTCCTAAAGCCCCCTCAACGGCAAAACCCTTTATGACCATGCCAGCCGTCGATACGGCCCAACTGGTTTCCGACATTCGACAGATAATTGCCGAGAAGGAAAAAGAGCTAAAAGGTGAACTTTCCAGAACGGAGAGAGAGTCGCTCTATATTTTTCTGGCTCAACACTACGTGCAGCTTTACCGCTTTTCGCTCAACCAGAAGGATTGGGAAAAGGCAAACGGGCGTTTAGATGACTTTCTGAAAACCGACCTCTCCAAGACCAACCGTCGGTGGTTGGTGGCTATTCAGGCCGAGTTGAAAAAGCTGAAAAAATAGCCGGGAATAAAAGTTTCTCCTTCGAGTATTTGGAGTAGAGAAAGGAGAAACTATGAAAAAGCTCTTCCTGACCGCCGCGTTTTTAATAGCCGCCTTCGTCCAGTCCCAAGCCCGAATCGTAATCGTTCCACCGCCAAGGCCCATACCAACGCCCCTGCCCTTCCCGCACTACCTTTCCATCAAAGATTACGACGTGAAGGTGAAAATCACTGGGCAATTGGCAACCACCACCGTGGAGCAGGTGTATCAAAACAGTTTTCCGCGGATGCTGGAAGGAACCTATCTCTTTCCCATACCAGAAGGAGCCTCCATTTCCAAATTTTACCTGTATGTGAACGGCGAGGAAGTGCCGGGAGAGGTTTTGGAGGCGAACGAGGCCCGGCGGATTTATGAGGGAATCATCCGGCAGATGAACGACCCGGCGCTTTTGGAGTTCGCCGGCTGCGGGCTTTTCCGGGCGCGCATCTTTCCGATTCCGGCCAACGGGGAGGCCAAAATCAAGCTTTCCTACAGCCAGGTTTTGAAACCGTTTGCCGGACTTTTTGAATACAAGTACAACTTCGGCCGGGAGGAAATGGTGCAAACCGGCGTCAATAATGTCAGTTTGGATATGCAATTGAACTCCGGCGTTGCTTTGAAAAACATCTACTCCCCTTCCCACGAAGTCAAAATCGAACGGAGCGGCGAAAAATCGGCCAAAATAAGCTGGGGGGACAACGCCAGGGAAGCGGGCGGCGATTTTGTTCTGTACTATGCCGTCAGCCCGAAGGATATTGCTTTCTCCCTTTTGACCGACCAGCAGGACGGGGAAAACTACTTTATGGCCTTGATTTCCCCGGAGGTCAAACCGGCCACCACCAAAACCTTGACCAAGGATATCATTTTCATTTTGGACAGCTCCGGCAGTATGCGCGGTGACAAAATGAAACAGGCCAGGGATGCGTTGCTTTTCTGCCTGCGGAGTTTGAATCCGGGGGACCGGTTCAACATTGTCGATTTTGACGACCAGGTGCGACTCTTTGCCGAAGGGATGAAACCGGCCACGCACGCCAATCTTCGAGACGCAGAGCGGTTTGTGGAGCAAATCGACGCCGAGGGTGGTACCAACATCGCCGGGGCGTTGGAAACCGGGCTGAACCAGCTTTCGCGCGGACGGCTCAACTATGCGATTTTTCTGACCGACGGATTGCCCACGGTTGGCGTTACAAACGTCGAGGAGATTCTGGCGATGGCCAAACGGGTTAACGATGCCCGAGTAAAAATCTTTGACTTCGGCGTGGGTTATGACGTAAACACCCATCTTTTGGACAAGCTGGCGGAGCAAAACTCCGGCGCTTCGGACTATGTGGTTCCGTCCGAGAACATCGAGGTCAAGGTTTCCAGCTTTTACAAGAAAATCTCCGCGCCGGTTTTGGCGAATTTGAAACTAGATTTCGGTTCCGTTCGGGCTTTTGCCACTTATCCCAACGACCTGCCGGACCTTTTTGCCGGGTCGCAGTTGGTGGTGGTGGGAAAATTCAATGGCCCGCATAGAACCTCCGTTACATTGGCCGGTGAACTGAATGGAGAACGGACGGTATTCGAGTTCCCTGCCGATTTTGCGGTGCAGAACGGCTGGGAGAAATCGATACCCAAAATCTGGGCCACCCGCCGGGTGGGGCATTTGATTGACCAGGTGCGGCTTTCCGGCCAGTCGCCGGAAGTGGTGGATGAAATCGTAACACTGTCGAAAAAATACGGCATCATCAACGAGTTCACTTCATTTCTGGTGAAAGTGGATCCGGCAATGCCCTTGGCGCAGGCGCGCGACCACTTCGCACCGGCGGCGCGGGAGTTGAGTTTGCAAAGTTCTGGCGAGCGGGCGGTCGCCCATGCCAAAAAGTCCGCCATCCGGAAGGAGATTGCCACTTCACGGGTCAAACTTGCGCCGGAAGAAGAAAAAGCGCTTGGCGTAATTGACCAGCGGGGCCGGGCGAATGTGGCCACCCCCGGCGGAAAAACCTTCTACCGGAAGGACGAGAAATGGGTAGAGGCGGACCGGGACGACAAAAAGCCCGTCGTGAAAATCAAACCCTTCTCCCCGGCCTATTTTGCGATGTTAAAAGTGAAGCCGGAATTCGGTAAATATACGGCCTTGGGAAAAGAAGTAAGCTTTGACGCTGGGAAAGTGACCGTGGAGATTGCAGAAGACGGCAAAGAAAACCTGACGAAGGAGGAATTGAACCGGTATTTCCGGTAGCGGCCAGAGAGGGGAAAGCAAAAACCGGCCCTTGCGGGCCGGTTTTTTTTATTGGTAGGGGCGTATTGCAATACGCCCCTACGGTTCTTTGATTTTTCCGCGACAAAGGTTTATTTTCTCCCTGAAACCGGAGAGATGTCCGAGTGGTTGAAGGAGCACGCCTGGAGAGCGTGTAGGGTGTTTCAAAAGCACCCTCCTGGGTTCGAATCCCAGTCTCTCCGCTTTATTTTTTCCGTTTTTACATTTGGGCTGTTTGTCCTTGTGAACGGTTTGCTTCCAGGCAAAAGGGCAGATAGGCGCAGTGGCTTCGGGCGCAAAAACGCCGGCTGCAGCGTCCGTTGAGCCCATGGGTGACCCAGCCCATCGCCAACGGCTCTAAATAGCGGGAGGCCTCGATAGGGCCCAAATCGACGACCGGCCAGCCGAAATCGGCCAACAGTCCGGCCACTTCCTTTTTAGCCGCCGCGTCGTTGCCGCAGATAAACAGCTCCGGCTGCCCCTCTTCAAAATTTGGATGGAAAATATGTGCGTTGCCGGTCGGGTTGAAGGCTCCGACCACCCGGGCGTCCGGCAGCCGGCGCTGTAGCCGCTCGCCGCCCGAATCGGGTTGTTCCGATCGCTTCCAACGTTTGCTGGTGACAGAATCGAGCGGATTAGAGAGGTCAAGGATCACCTTGCCGGAAAAACTTTTGGGGCCGGATTGTTTAGTGGCCTCCTCTGTTTCGTCCCAGTCCGTGGCCAAAACGACGAGCTCGCCAAAAGCGGCCGCCTCGGCAAAACTTCCGATGGAGGCGCGCGGCTGTTCGGCCAGCCAGTTGGGGACTTCTGTTTTTTCTGGATGGCGGGTGCCGATTTTTACTTCGTGTCCATGCTCGACAAAACCATGTCCAAGGGATTGCCCCACGCAGGTGGAACCGAGGATTCCGATTTTCATTTTGGCCTCCTTGTTTTGTTTACATCCAAAGACCCATTGTTCGATGACAGATCGCGGTGGATGGCCGCCGCGGCCCGCTTGCCCGCGCCGGCAGCCAAAATCACCGTGGCAGCCCCCGTCACGGCATCCCCCCCCGCATAGACGTGGGGACGCGTGGTAAGACCGGTCGATTCTTCGGCCACCAAACACCCCCGCTTGGTCGTTCCCAGCCCGGGGGTTGTTTTCACGAGCAAGGGATTCGGCGTGGTGCCGATCGCCAGAACTACATTGTCCACGGGCAGAACGAACTCACTCCCCGCGATTGGAACCGGCCGGGCGCGGCCGGACGAATCCGGCTCGCCCAGTTTCATCTTCTGACATTTTAGTCCGGTGACCCAGCCGCTTTCGTCTCCCAGCACTTCAACCGGATTGCAAAGCCAGTGAAACTCCACCCCTTCTTCAAGCGCGTGGTGATATTCTTCCACACGGGCGCTCATCTCCTTTTCGCTGCGTCGGTAGACAATCATCCCCTTTTTTGCCCCCATGCGCAGCGCGCTGCGCACGGCGTCCATCGCTGTGTTCCCGGCGCCGATCACCGCCACCCGCTCCCCAACCCGCAGAGGAGTGTCGGCCTCCGGAAATTGAAAGGCACGCATCAGATTAATGCGGGTCAGATACTCGTTGGCGGAGAAAACGCCATTCAAATTTTCGCCGGGGATTTTGAGGAACTGGGGCAGCCCCGCGCCGGTGCCGATGAAAACGGCGGAAAAACCGAGGCGGCCGAAAAGGTCGTCCAAGGTCAGGGTCTTCCCAATGACAACATTACAATTGATTTCCACACCCATCTGCTTCAAAATGCCTATTTCCCAGTCCAGAATCTCCTTCGGCAGCCGGAACTCCGGGATACCATAGCGCAACACCCCGCCCGGGGCGTGCAGCGCTTCGTAAATGGTCACGGGATAGCCCAGCCGCGCCAGCTCCCCGGCGCAAACCAGCCCCGAAGGGCCGGAGCCAACAATGGCGACCTTCTCCTTGCGCGTGATGTTGGCCGTAACGGCAGGCGGCTGGGCCCGTTCCCAATCCGCTACGAAACGTTCCAAGTAGCCGATGCCGACCGGCTCGAAGCGCTTCGCCAAGTGGCATTCCGCTTCGCACTGCGATTCCTGCGGGCAGACCCGCCCACAGATGGCGGGGAGGGGGTTAGCCGTGCGCAAAATCTTGGCCGCCTCCTGCATATTGCCCGTCGCGACGGCGTGCATAAATTCGGGAATCGGGACCCGCACCGGGCAGCCCTCCACGCAGACCGGATTCTGGCAGCGCAGGCAGCGCTCCGCTTCGAAAGCGGCATGGTAAGGGGTGTATCCTTTGTTGACCTCCAGGAAATCCCGGGCGCGCGCTTGGGCTTCGCGTTGGGGCATCGAGGTTTTGTCAGCGCGTTTGACCGGCATGATTAACTTTCCTTCCCAGCGGCGCAGGCGATGCGCTCCAAGGCGAGTTTTTCTTCCCGCACATACATTTTATTGCGGCGCATCGCCTCCTCGAAGTCCACTTCGTGCCCGTCCAAGCAAGGGCCATCCACGCAAGCGAATTTCGGCTCCCCTGCTACGGTGACGCGGCAGCCGCCGCACATGCCGGTGCCATCCACCATCAATGGGTCCATGGAGACCAACGTTTTCACCATTGGCCCGCGCGTAACTTCGGCAACGGCCCGCATCATCGCCATCGGGCCGATGGCCACGACGAAGTCGGGTCGCCCCGGAGTCTCACCTTTAATGAGTTGCTCCAGACGTTGCGAGACAAACCCCTTGAAACCGGCCGAGCCGTCGTCCGTGCAGACCTCGACATTTGTGCATACCTGTTTGAGTTCGTCAACGAAAATCAGCAATTCTTTTGTCCGGGCGCCGACTAAGGCCGTGGTCGGATGCCCGCGGCGGATGCATTCCCGCAGCAAACAGAGGAGCGCGGCGGTTCCAAAGCCGCCCCCTACGCCGCAAATATGTCCACTTTCCGGGATTTCAACCGGGGAACCCAGGGGCCCTGCCAAGTCGAGAATTTCTTGGCCGGCTTCCAAGGCGCAGAGGCGCTTGGTGGTCGCGCCAGCCTCCTGCACCACGATGGCGAGCGCTCCTGCCTCGCGGTCATAGTCGGCAATCGTAATAGGGATGCGCTCCCCGCCTTCGCGGATGCGGACCATCACGAACTGGCCTGGCTGGGCCGCGGCGGCGATGAGGGGGGCATCAAGCAGAAAATACTTCGTGACCGGTGTTAGCTTGCGGGTTTCGAGAATCTTCGCCACTTTCCGCTCTTCTACAATAGGGGATGCTCGTGCATCGCCTTAAGCCGCCGCCAGCGCCGGTCCACTTCCTCTTGGAGTTCTTTGACCAGCGCCGCGTTCTTGGGCGTGAGCAAATGCTTGGTTTTCCCCATCAGCCCAAGCCAGTCGCCCACCGGGCGGCGGCGCCCCATGGCGTCCGGGTCGTAGGTAATCGTCGTACGCCCGCGCTCCACTTCGTAAAGCGGGAAAAAGCAGCAGTCGATGGCCGCCTGCAAGACCGCCTCGGCGCCATCGTCCACGGTGCGCCAGTTGAGCGGGCAGAAGGACAGAATCTTGCCGTACACCAACCCTTCCCGCTTGGCGTACCACTGCGCTTTGGCTACCTTGCGCATCAAATCCTCGGGGTATCCTTCGCTCGCCGTGAAAACGAAAGACAGGTGGCAGGCGGCGAAAATCTGGGCCGTGTCCTTGTGGTGGTAGAGTTTTCCCGGCTGCTTGGAACCGACCTCGCTGGTGGAAGTGCGGTGGCCGAGCGGCGTGGAGTAGGAAAGCTGCGCGCCGGTGTTCATATATCCCTGGTTGTCGTATTCCAAAATCATCATGCGATGATTGCGGTGGGCCGCGCCGAGCGCCGGGCCGATGCCAATGTCCATCCCGCCGTCCCCCGTTACCATCACAAACGTGGGCTCATTTGCAGCGGGCAATTCTCCCCGCCGCACCCGCTCGTGGTACATCTCCACAAGGCCGGAAAGAGTGGCCGCGCCGTTCTGAAAAAGGTTGTGCACGTAGTTGATGCGATGGGCCGTGGACGGATAACCCGTGGTCACCACCATTGCGCAGCCGGTCTGGAAAAGCACCACGAGGTCTCCCTCCAGTACGCGATAAACTTGATGGAGTGTCGGGAAGATTCCGCAGCCCGGGCACGCGCCGTGTCCGGGGGCAATTCGGCTCGGAATTTCGGTCATCTTCCACATCGGTTCGAGTTCCACCTTTAAGAGGCCTGTTGTCTCGTCTTTGGTGACCTTAGCCATCCCGCGCGATACGTCGGTGACCGGTATCGGCGGCAGGCCGGGCTTCGGGCCGCTCCCTCTTGTGCCCGGCGTGACACCATGGTAGGCAAACGGCTTTTCAACTCTACCCGCAACCGCGGCCGTGCGCGCTTCCTCGAAAAAAGTAACGGCATCGGCGCCGTAGAAATCCTTGCCGCCCAGCCCGTAGATGCGCGAAAGCACCAGCGTTTTATTCTTGGGGTCGTTCTGGAGTGCTGCGCGGACTTCGAGCGACAGGTTGCCCCCCCCGGCGCCGTAAGAATCAGCCCGGTCACCGATTGTCGCCGCCCTGACATTTTTCATCGCGCGGCGGAAATCCTCCGCTGGGAAGGGGCGCAACACGTTGGGGGAGAGGACACCGACTTTTTGCCTCTTTGCGCGCAAGCCGTCGGCGGCCTCCTTGGCCGTTTCGGCAGCGGAGTTAAGCAGCACAACCGCGGTTTCGGCATCTTCCATACGATAGCTGTCCAAGACGGGGTACGGTCGGCCGGTCCGTTTCTCCAATTCGGCGAATACCTCGAGAACTACTTCCCGCGCAGCCTCCATCGCCAGCGAAAGCTGCATTTTGTTGTTAATCAAATCCGGGTCGTTCATATAGGGGCCGAATGTGGCCGGGTGCTCCACATTGAGAGGCGTGGGATAGACCGGCGGTTCTCCGAGGAACTGCTTCACGGCGGATGGGTCGTCAAAAACCTGGATGCGCCGCTTCTGGTGGCTGGTGAAAAAACCGTCGTAGGCCACGAGAACCGGCAGCCGTACCCGGGGATGCTCGCCGATTTTCACGGCGGCGAAATTTAAATCGTAGACCGCCTGCGGATCGCGCGCCAAAAGCACAATCCAACCGGTGTTCAGCGCGAAATAGAGATCGGAATGGTCGCCGCGGATGTCGAGCGGCCCGGAGACCGTGCGGCAGGCAAGGTTCAAAACCATGGGCACGCGCGTTCCGGATTGCACGGGCAGCTGCTCCAAGGAGTAGAGCAAACCCTGCGAGCTGGTGGCGTTCAAAACGCGCCCCCCGCCCAAGGCCGCGCCGTAGCAAATGCCGGCGGCGCCGTGCTCGCCATCTCCGGCAATCATGGTTATTTCATGCTCGCCGTTCGCCCCCATCTTGGCGAGGTTCTCGGCGATTTCGGTGGAAGGAGTAATCGGGTAGTAACCCATTATGTGGAAGCCGATGTCGCGCGCGGCGATTGCGGCCGCTTCGTTGCCGCTTCTAAAATCCGCTTTCTGCTGTATGGGGGACGCCGCTTTGGCTTCCTTTGAGCGGGAACGAGGGGAACTGATGGAAGTTTTCATAATAACCATCTCACTCAATAATCTCCGGAAAGAGCGGGACCCGGAGCTTCTCTGCCAGGTCTGGCGTCTCCGCCTGCTTGCTCAAGGCACCGGTTGGGCAGGACTCCACGCAGCGCAGACACCCCTTGCAATAATGGTAATCAATCCCCATTAGCTTGCGTTCGAATCCTCCGTCGGGCTCTCCGTCCCCCCACACCATGCAAAGATCGGGGCAGACCAAATCGCACAGCCCGCAGTGGATGCAAGCCTCCTTGTTGAGGACTGGCATCCACCCCGTGCGGGAGGCCGACAGGTCATTCCAAATGGTGTTGCCCGCCGTGGGGATGAACCCCCCGATGGGGGCGGTTTCATAGCCCCACACGGGGGTTGAACGCGCGGGCGGAAGGTCTCCTTCGGCGCGGCCAATATTTTCGACAATCTCAAACTCCATCGCGCCGCGCTGAAAAGCCTGCTCGTTCGACGCGACCGCCTCCGGATGCTTTCCAGCGAACTCTTCAGAGAGTGCTTCCTTCACCGCGAGGGCATTCAAAAAGGGGAAGGCGGCGCAAAGCGTTCCCAAAAGGACGGCGTTGGGGCGGGATTTTTCCTCGACGGCAATGGCCAGTGCATCCACCCGCACGACGCGCGCCGTGCGGGGCAGCGCGGACAGCGACATCGGGAGGGGTGCCGGTGGCGCGTTGATGATCAGCGTACCCTTGGCTTTAAGCCCGGAAAATGTGGCCGGGTTGGCCAAAAGGGCGGCGTGAAAGACAACGACGACGTCCGGCGATTCCACTGGGGCGCTTGTTCGAATGGGCAACTCGGCCGGGCAAAGACGGACAAAGGAGCGGACCGGCGAGCCCTTCTTTTCCGAGCCGTAGGAGGAGAAGGCTGCGCCGTTTAACCCGAGGCGCAAAACGGCGGCTGTAGCCAGAACCTGGGCGGCGGCGTGGGCCCCAAGCCCCCCGATTGATTCGAATCGGACTTCAAAATGCCCCGATTTCGGGTCAGCGTCCATCCGTCATACCCCTTTGCGGGGACCTGCATGGTTGGGCGCCCGGGCGGGAGCGGGGGAGGCGGGACGCGTTTGCGGCCGGATGATTTCTGAAGGAGTCGTGTTCATCGTCAAGCCCTTTGGACACGGCCCGGTTGGCCGGGCCGTCGCCATGCTTTCTTTCAATGGACTCACTTTATCCATTGAATCCGTTACTAATCTATCATAGATATCGGCTGTTTGTCAAGCCTTTTTGAGGTGTTTTTTAATAACCGACCAAGCCGGTCGGCAATGAGGCGAAAGAAAAAAACCCGCCCTTTCCTTGTCCGGGGGCAATCATATTGTAGGTGGAGAAGGCGATGGAGACCGTTACTTATCGGTTTCCTTGGCGGGCGTACTGAACTTTTCGATCCGTTTCCGCAGCCAAGTCGAGTCCGGGTGGGTGGGGTGGTCTTTGAGCAGTTGTTGGTAGCCCTTCAAGGCACTCGTCGTATCTCCCGCTTGCTCGTACTGGTACGGGATCTCCACCAAGGCGTCGTTATATAGTTCCGAAGCGGGATACTTCTCCACGAGCGTTTGAAAGTATTGTTTGGCTATCATAAATTTCTTACCGCGGGACAGGGCATCCCCGGCATTGTAGATGGCCTCCGGAACTTTGCCGCTTTTGTTTTCGCGGTCCATGGCGACCACCCGTTTGTAGAGTTCGACGGATTTTTCAAATTGACTGCGGCTGGCGTATTTTTCGGCAACGTGCATCATCAGGCCGATATTTTCCGGTTCTTTGGCCAACTGCTTTTCCAGAGACGGCAAAGTCCCCACGCCCGCCATATAATTGGTGATGGTTTGATGGAAACTATCCGGCGGGAAGTAACCCCACAGCCGGTCGATTTCTTCACCGGTGGAGGCCAGCAGGATAATGGTGGGATAGCCGGCGATTCCGTACTGACGCGCCAGCGCTGTATCCTCCCGTCCGTTTACTTTCGCAAAGACCAACTGGTCTTGGAGGCGGATGACTTTGGAAGCGACGTAGGTCGACTCCTCCATCCGCGCGCACCACTTTCAGCCCGGCCGCCAGAAATCGATTAGAACCGGTTTGTTCGCTTTCTTTGCTTCGGCCGTGGCCTTGGCGTAGTCCTGCCAGGCAATTTCTTTGGATTTTTCATCGGCGATAAGCGGTGCCGAAAAATAGAGAATCCCCGCCACGAGGAGGGTGTTCAGTTTCGTCAGCCGCCCAATCTTTTTCATTCGAAGGTTAATATTCCCTTCCTTCAGGCTGCTGTCAAGCCCTAAACGGAGCCAATTTTTTCCTGCAGCCAATAGCGGCTCCCATCGGGAGTGCGGTCGAGCAATTTTTTCATATAAAGCTCTCGCCGGAGCAGGGCCGGGTCTCCGAAGGTGTGATTTTGATTTAGTATTTCGTTTACTTCTTTCTCCGAATATTCCCGGCCTGGCTCAAACTTGACGACTAGAAATTCCAGGGCCAAAAGCTGTTTCTCCCGGTGCTTTCTCGAAGGCCAGGATCTGAGCTTTGAATCTTTGTCGAGGAAACCTTTCAGTTCAATTGGAATGTCCATTTTTAGAAAAACCCCAGGAAGGAAGCCCCTGGGCTGAACCTGATCTACAACCCATACTTCTCCTTTAAAAAAAACCGAAGGTTCAGGTTAACAGAATCGGCAATTTCCTGCCAAAAAATTATGCAGCACCTAGATCTTAGATTTTGGTCTCTAACACATCTAACCGTAAAGTAAAATTCTCTAACCAAGTCCGGTCTCCTTGCATCGCACAAGAGGTAAAAAGAAAAGCCGTTCTCAAACGCAGCTAATACGTTTCTAATCAATTGGTAGTTTTTATAGTTTGACTCGTCTTGAAAAAGATCCGCAGAATTAAAAACCTTATGAAAGTTATCATAGCGCTCAACCACATGTTTCTCTTTATCGGTAAAGTTATTTTCGGTCAGCTTAGATTCGAAAATGACTTTACCTATTTTCATGTCAATCTCGGTTTTGTCGCGGCTTCCATTTTTCATAACCCCGGGTTCATAACCAAACTCGGGCTGTTGAAAACCGGTAATTCCTAAAAGTTTTCCAAGTAATCTCTCCTCAATAACATCGGGAAAGCAGAAAATATTCATAAGAAGAGCATCAGAACTGGTGCAAGAATCTAATTCACGGATATTTGAATCACTTTCAAAATGCGGATGCGGTTTCTGCAATCTTTTTTTCCAATTCTCGTCATTCAAGATTGTTTTATAAGATGCCTCGATGAAGTTGCCATTAAGACCATTGTCCAAGTCTTCTTTGAAAATAACAACGCCACTAGGTGTCACCAGATGAGATATGTCATACTTCTCAGCGTATTGTCCTGCAAGTATTGAGATTTGACTTCTCAGAGTTTCTGCCCAGTCCATTTTATCTCCATAGACGCTGATTAAAAGCGTTCTCTAAACGCTGCAGCTCCTCGCGCGAATTCACCCCCTGCGCTTCGATTAGGTTTTTCAAAAGCAGTGCGGCGACTTTCTTTTTCTGCCGGTTCAAGACGGTTATCACGTCCGTTAAATAGTATTCCTTCTGGGTATTTTGGTTTTTGATTCGGGATAAAAGTTTAAAAAATGGCGGGACGCGGAAGACCAGGGTGCCGGTGTTCACTTCGCGGATTTTCCGTTCCTCGGGCGTGGCGTCTTTGTGCTCCACGATGCGCAAAACATCCCCTCTTTTAGAACGAACGATGCGGCCGTAGCCGGTGGGGTCCGGCCAGCGGGCGGTCAGAACGGAGGCCAAGGCCTTTTGTCGTTTGTGAAAGTCGATAAAGTGGCGAATCGTTTGCGGCTTAATGGCCGGCACGTCCCCGGCCAGAACCAACAGGGTGCCGCGAAAATTTTTGAGCTTGGGGTAAGCCATCCGCACGGCGTGCCCCGTGCCGAGCTGCGATTTTTGCCAGACGAATTCCACCGTGTAACCCTTCAGGGCTTTTTTGACTTTCTCCCCCTTGAAGCCGACAACAACGATGATTTTCTTAATTCCGGCTTTTTGCGCCGCTTCCACCACCCAGCAAACAAGCGGACGGCCCAAAAGTCGATGGAGCACTTTAGGGAGGGGGGAGCGCATCCGCTTTCCCTTTCCGGCGGCCAGAATGACGGCGGCCGTGTTATTTAAGCCGGTTTTTTTCGTTGATTTGGACAATCTTGGGATGAAACTTTTTGGCTTCCTCGGGGCTCATTTGGGCATAGGAGAGTATGATAACCAAATCCCCCACCTGTCCCAGCCGGGCGGCGGGGCCGTTCAAACAAATGACGCCGGAGTTTTTCTTCCCTTTAATGACATAGGTTTCAAACCGCTCTCCGTTGTGCAAATTGACCACCTGCACTTTTTCTCCGGTCTGAAGATTAGCTGCTTCCATCAATTTTTCGTCAATGGTGATGCTGCCGGCGTATTGCAAATTGGCCTCGGTAACCCGGGCGCGGTGAATTTTCGACTTCAAAACCTCAATCAGCATTGCATCCTTTCAGTAGAGCTTTGCTCCCACCAAGACATTGTCAATCAAGCGAACTTTCCCCGACCGGGCGGCTAACGATAGCACTGCCGGACGGCCCGACTCCCGCACGGGCAATAGCGTTTTCGGGTCGGAGGCCTCCACATATTCCACTTCAAAATTCGAATGACTTCGTATGTAATCTTGCACGATTCGCAAAACTTCCTCCGGGGGAAATTTGGCTTTCCATTTTTCCGCCCCCCGCTCGAGGGCCCGGTGCAAAACCGCCGCCTCCCGGCGCTCGATCTCGCTCAAGTACCTGTTGCGGGAGGAAGCCGCCAGGCCGGACGACTCGCGGACGGTGGGGCAAACTACAATTTTTACGGGAAAATTCAAGTCAAAAACCATTTGCTTAATGACGGCGGACTGCTGGTAATCCTTTTGACCGAAATATGCGACGTCCGGCAAACAAGCGTTGAAAAGCTTGGCAACAACAGTAGCCACGCCGCGAAAATGGCCGGGGCGCGCCGCCCCCTCCAGTCCTTGGGACAACTTCTCGACTTCTATGGAGGTCTGAAAACCGGCGGGATACATCTCTTTTGCAGAAGGGATGAACAAGGCATCCACGCCTGCTTTCAAGCAAAGGGCTCGATCCCGCTTCATATCCCGCGGGTAGCGCGCAAAATCCTCCGTGGGGCCGAACTGCAGGGGATTGACAAAGACGGAAACAATCACCCGGTCGCAATCTTGGCTCGCTCTTTTAATGAGCGAAAGATGTCCCTCGTGCAAATATCCCATCGTCGGCACGAGTCCGACGGTAAGCCCCTTTTTCCGCCAGCTCCGGCTAAGCGCCTGCATCCGCAGGACGGTGGGGACTTGCCGCATTAATAACTTTCTTCTTCGGTGGGAAAACGGTGGTGTTTGACGTCGGAAATGAAGGTGGAGACTGCCTTTTTGATTTCCTCCGACAAATTGGCGTAGCGCCGGACGAATTTCGGCTTGAAATCGGAAAAGATGCCCAATAAATCGGAAGTGACCAGAACCTGCCCGTCGCAGTCGGGCCCCGCGCCGATGCCGATGGTCGGGATGGAAACGGAGCGCGTGATTTTGCGGGCGGCCTCGGCCGCCACCCCCTCCACTACGAGCGAAAACGCTCCCGCTTCCTCGAGCACCTGGGCGCTTTCCAAAAGATAGGCCACCGATTTTTCGTTTTTCCCCTGTACCACGTACCCCCCCATTTTATGCACGGCCTGTGGGGCCAGACCGATATGCCCCATCACCGGAATGCCCACCTCCACCAAATGTTTTACTGTGGGAGCCAGTTCCACCCCCCCTTCCAGTTTGACGGCCGCCGCGCCGGCCTCCTTCAAGAACCGCCCGGCGTTCGCCACCGCCTCGGCCGGAGAGATTTGGAAGGACAGAAAGGGCATGTCTCCGATAACCAAGGCTCGCGCCGCCGCCCGGCTGACCGCCTGCGTATGGTAGAGCATCTGCTCCAGCGTGATGGAGAGGGTGTTCGGCTGGCCGTAGAAAACCATGTTGGCGGAATCGCCGACCAAAAGGGCATCCACCCCTACAGCATCCAAAATCTTGGCTGTCTGGTAATCATACGCGGTCAGAACCACAATTGGCTCTCCCCGCTTTTTGAATTCCCGGAAGCTTTTGACGGTGATTTTGTCGGCCGGGCTCATTTCCTTCTCTTTTTTCCGGCCGAACGGGATTCCGGGGCGGCTATCCGCTTGTACCCGTTGGGAATTTTGAACTCCGAAATGCTTCGTTGCTCCGCCGACAGCTGCATGGCCTGTCGGGAATAAACATATTCCTTTACGCCCTTGGGCAACTTGCGCTTGAGAGTGAGTTTCATCTCCAGCGGAAAAATCTTCTCCGCGGCGGCCTTTTTTTCAAACTCCACCAGCCAGATGCCAAGCAGATTGGAAATCCGCCCCGCCTCAATCCCTTCGAATATCCGCAGCCCCCGGTAGTTTTTCATCCGGAACTGGTCGTAGAACTCCACGTCGGCCTTTCCGTTAAATCCTTTTTCTGCTAGCCAGAAATCGAACTCCAAATCAACCGTGCCGATCGTTTTTCCGGCCGAGTCGAGTGAACAACCCTCCCATACCCATTGCCGGTGAACGCAGGCCGTGTCGGCAATCCGCCGTTTATCGGTTAATTTTTTTTCCTGCAGAGTGCCGCCGGCAAGACGCAAGACCCCCCGGCGGGCCCGGAAGACGGAATCGGCGGCTAGCGAGCGGGCAAAACAGGTCTCGAAATTCCCCATCAGATAGTATACGCTGTCCGTGTAGTTGGGAACGAGCTCCGAGGTGTCGGCAAAACTTCCGGTTTTACGGGCATAGCTACGGGTGATGCGGGCGGAATTAAGCCGGAAAAGATTCGTTTGCCAGACCACTATCGTATCCTTGCGGGCGCCTCCCCAGACCGCTTCGCGGAAAACCATCCGGCTATCGGCCCAAAGACAGCCGGGAATAACGAGCAGTACCAAAGCAATGAATAATCGTTTCATCATGGGCTACAAAGATAAGCGCCGAATCTAATTTGGGATGAAAAATATTATTTTTCTTTTTGCTCCATCAAGGGGGTCCCGTCGGTGAAATCCGGCCGCCAGTAACGGGTGCCGAAGGGGGGTTTTTCGATTTCCCGGACCAGCAGGGCAAAATCGGAAGGATTGGCGACAAAATCCAGCTTGTCCGTGTTGACCACCAAAAGGGGGGTATCCCGGTAATCGAAAAAGAACTGACGGTATTTGTCCACCACTTTCTCCAGATACTCCGGCGCCATGTTTTTTTCGTACGCCCGGTCGCGCATTTTTATCCGTTTCCACAAAACCGGAAAGGAGGCCTCTAGGTAAATCACCAAATCCGGCCGGCGGGCTGCCTTGGCCAAACCCTCCTCCAGTTTTTGATACAAATACAACTCTTTTTCCGAAAGTACCAGTTCGGCAAAAAGACGGTCCTTGGGAAGGATGTAGTCGAAAATCACCCCTGGCGCAAACAAGTCCGGCTCGGACAATTCCACCTGCTGCCGCCAACGGGAGAGAAGAAAAAAAAGCTGGGCCTGAAAGGCGGACTTCCGCGGAGCGCGGTAGAACTCGGAAAGGAAGGGGTTTTCGTCCGCCTCCTCCAAAACGGCGCGGTAGCCGAGCCGTTCCGCCAAAAGTTTGACCAAGGAGGTCTTGCCCGCCCCGATCGGTCCCTCCACCGCCAAATAAGTCGGGCGGGTGCGGCTCGGTTTTTCCTTCATTCCCGCACCTTCTCCAGCCGCAAAAGTTCTTCCAGTTTTCCCACCCAGCGCACCCCGGTGCCAAAGCCCCCTTCTTCCAAAAGCTGGGAAACGGTTTTTCCCAGAACCGGGTGGCGGAAGGCAGGGGCAATTTCCGCCAGGGGAATCAAAACGAATCCGCGGGAAGCCATCCGTGGATGGGGAATTTCCAAAAGAGGCCCCTTTATTCGCTCGCTTCCGTAAAAAAGAATATCGATATCCAGCGTGCGGGGGAGAACTTTGCCGGTTTTGCGCACCCGCCCGAAGCTTTTCTCGATTTCCAGAAGTTTTTCCAGAAGCTCGTCTGCGCCAAGGGAAGTTTTGAAGCTGACGGCAAGATTGTAAAACGGCCCGCCCGTGACCTCCACCGGCTCGGTTTCATAAACGGAGGAGACGGAAAGGGGGGCGGCGGTCAGCTTTTTTAAACGGCCGACGGCGCCGATGAGATTTCCCAGCCGGTTCCCCAGATTGGACCCCAAAATCAGATAAACTTCAACTTTCGTTTTTTCAGCCATTTTACTTCAGTTTTTGGGCCAATGAGCTTCCACCTCCACCACGGGAAGCCGGTACAACCCGGGGGGTGAAAGTTTGCGCACGCGCACCACCGTTTTTTTGACCGAAAACTCCTTTCCCAGTTTTTCGGCCAGCCGTGAGGCGGCGGTTTCCAGGAGATGGAACTCTTTTTCCATCTCCTTCAAGATTACCAAATAAACCCGACTGTAATCGGCCGTTTTTTTAAGCTCATCTTTGGCCGCCGCCGGGGCGAAGGGGAAAAAAAGCTCGCAGTCGATTTCCAGAAGGGCTCCCCGCCGCCGCTCGTCGGCGGTGGTGCCAACGTGGGCGGAGAGTTTGAGTCCCAAAAGCCGGAGCGCATCCATTTAAGGCGAGCTTTGCCGAACCATCAGGCGCTTTGTTTCTCCCTTTTTTCGAACAGCCGGATTTTTTTCAGCCCGGAAGAAAACACGGCCGAAAGCCGTACGAAAACAGAAGTAAGCGTTTCGGTCGGCACAGCCAGAGAAAGACGGAAACGCCCTTCTCCTGCCTCGCCGAAGTAATTGCCGGGATAGACCAAAACCCCGGTTTTGCGCAGCACCTTGCGGGCAAACGCCTGCGAACTGGCTCGCGTCGGTACCTCCACCCAGACAAAACAGCCTCCTTTGGGACGCCAGAAATTCCAGCCAAGCCGGGCAAGCCCGTCGGCCACGATTTTCTTCCGCTCGGCCAAAATTTGGTTGTGGTAGGAAATGATCTCCCGCCGCCGTTTCAACAGTTCGATGCCGAGCCGCAGGGCGAAATTGGAGGGGTAAATTCCCAAACTCAAGATGTAGGATTCAAGGTTTTCCACCACCTCCCGTTTGCCGACGGCCAGCCCCAGCTTGGGAGCGGGGAGATTGAAGGTGTGGGTGAAGGAGAAAAATTCGACGGCCGCCTTGGCAGCTTTTGGAACGGAAAGCAAGGGCACCGACGGCGCTTGGTCGTAATACAGTTCTCCATAGGTAAAGTCGTTGGCCACTAAAACATTTTTGTGTGAACCCCACGCCACGGCCTGTTCAAAGAAATTCCGGTCGGCCGCCGCCCCGGTGGGGGAATGGGGATAGTTCAAAACCAAAACCTTCGGAGGACCCCCGCGCAGGCCGTCCAAGGCGTCGAAATTGGGAAGGTAATCGGTACGAGCATAAAGGGAGTAGGGGACGGCCTCCCCCTTGGCCGAAAAGACCGCCTGCCGGAAGAAGGGAAAAGCCGGGTCCGGCAAGAAAACCTTTTCCTTGGCTTCCAGATACAGAAGAAAAAGGTGAAAGAACCCCTGCTTGACGCCGGGAATGGGGGCTAGGGCGGTAAAACGGTCCAATTTCTGCCAGATGCGCTCTTCCACGTATTCGGCGGCCAGTTTCTTGAACTCGGCGACCAGTTTGGCATCCGGCCTAGGGGACCAGACCAGACCCTCTCGGAAATGCTCACTGGCCATCTTTTCCACTTCCGGATGGAGGGGCAAATCCGGCACGATCCGCCCGACGTTCAAAATCTCCGGCCCGCTTTTTTTGCGGGCCGCCAGCCGTTCCAGAACGTCCGGGTAGGTGGCGGCGATGCGCTGAATCGGCTCCGCTTTTTCGACAATGACTTTCTTGACCCTCAAAATTTCCTCGATCCCGGCTTGGTAACCGGTTTCTCTTCCCGGCAGAGGGGGCAGTTTTCCGGGGTAAATGATTCCACATCCAAAGTGGCCAGGGCATAATACGGCCAGCCCAAATTGACTTTTCCGCCCGAGCGGTCCAAAAGCACTCCCACCCCGACGATTTCGCCGTTTTCCCGTCCAACCAATTCCAACACCTCAAGCAACGACCGTCCGGTGGTCAAAACATCGTCCAGGACCAGAATTTTTTCCTTTGGTTTCAAGGCGAATCCCCGCCCGAATACCCGGCCGTCCCCTTTCTCATTCGGCTCGGCGAAAAAGTAGGGTTTTCCCATCTGGCGGGCCACCTCGTAGGCGATCACCATCCCGCCGGTGGTCGGACCGATGACTCGGTCGATGGCAAGCTCTTTGAAGCGCTCCACGAACATTGCCCCGAGCCGAACCAGATATTCCGGATGCTGGAGCACATAAAATTTTTCAAAATAAGCCGCCGAGTGGCGGCCGGAGGATAGCAAAAAATGCCCGGATAAAAGCGCCCCCGAGCGCTCGAAGAGATCCAAAACCTCGTTTTGCGTGGAGGTGGCCGTTTTCATCCTTCCCCGTCGATTAAAACCGCTTCCCCGATGGCGTACTGGTGGGTGTGGGACATCGAAATTAAAATCTTTTTGTTGCCGATGACTTCCTTCACCCGCTCTCCCAGCCGCACCTCCGCTTTTCCCTTTTTGTCATTGACAATTTCTATCGAAGTCCAGCGCAGATTGGAGGTGAGCCCCGTGCCAATTGCTTTGATGACCGCCTCCTTGACGGCGAAGCGGGCGGCAAAGGAGTAGTGGGATTGCTGCTTGGCCCGGCAGTAGGCCACTTCCGCCGGGGTAAAGATGCGGAAGAGAAAATGCTCCCCCCAGTGCTCGATCGCTTTTTTAATGCGCTCGGTTTCGATTATATCCACACCTATCGCCGCCACGCTCATTTTCCAGCTTTCCAAAATACCTTTTTTTAACCGTCCCGAAAAGCCCTTTTTGAAGTTGCCCCGGGAATGCGGCCGGCTCGAGACCCGCTTTCTCCGTTTCATAAAAAACCGTATGTTTGGAGAAATGTCCGATCAAACGCTGGTCACGCTGATAACCATCGTGCACTTTCTCTGGGTGATTTTCATGTTGACCGGCTTTTTCTGGACCGTTTTGGCCTTTTTTGTTCACCGCCGCTTTTTCGATTTCTTTTGGTTTCGCACCCTGCACGCGCTGGGAATCCTCTTGGTTTCGCTTTTCCCCCTTTTGGGTAAATACTGTCCGCTCACAATATGGGAGAATTTTTTCCGTCAGCAAAGCGGCGCCGGGTATGAAGGGGGTTTTATGCTCCATTATATCGAAAAGTTTATGTATCCGGACATCGACCCTGTGGCCATCCGTGTCGGCACCTTTCTGGTGGCCTTTGTTTCGATTGCGGCCTACCTCTTGCGTCCGCCGGAGCGGGTCAAGAGCTGGTTCAAAAAGCTATCCGGTGCGCAGAGGCCTAAGAATTAACTCCGACGTCCAGGCATTGGGGTTTTGGGTAGCAACTGCCAAGCAGGCCTCGGCCACTTCTTCGTTGGTCAGCTTGACCAGCCCGGGCCGGTTGGCGGGGCGGTCTTTGGGAAATTTTTCGCTGAAATCGGAGGCCACCGTTCCGGGGGAGACGCAGCTAACTTTTATATTATGATTGCGCACCTCCAAAGCCAGCGATTCGGAAAACATCACCAAAGCCGCCTTGGAGGCACAGTAGGCGGCCAGATTGGCATTGGCGCTTTTGGCCGCCACAGAGGCTATGTTGATGAAGTGGCCGCCTCCTTTTTTTACGAAATGGGGGATGACTTCCCGGCAGAGCAGAAATACCCCGCGCAAATTGACATTGAAAGTGGCGTCGAAATCCTCCGTCTTCATTTCCGCCACCGGCGACCATATCCCCAACCCGGCGTTATTTACCACGACGCCGATGCCGCCGTAGTGGGCAAGCGTCTTTGAAACCAGATTTTTGATTTGGGCTTCGTCGGCCATGTCGGCGGGAACGGCAAACGCCTCGCCTCCCTCTTTTTTTATCTGGCTGACAAGCCCGTCAAGCTCTTTTTTACTCCGGGCCGAAACCACCACTTTTGATTTGTTCTTGGCAAAACAAAGCGCAATGGCGCGCCCGATTCCGCGCGAAGCGCCGGTGACGATGGTTACTTTTCCCTCAAGGCCCTGCATGAAAACAAGTTGTCAAATCTTCCCAAAACCGTCAAGCCATAAAAAAAGAAGCGCCCCCAAAGGGGCGCTTCCGAACCGGAAGTGCTTGGTTTAGAACCCGCAAACCGCAGTGCTTTGCCCTGTGAAAACCAGTTGCAGCGCTGCCACCACGTCGGCAGGGGACAATTTACCGTCGCAATTGACATCGGCGGCAGCACGATCGGGCAAAAGGCCTGAGTCACTGAACACACCATTAATAAGCAAAACCACATCGGAGGGTTCATACGTTCCGTTTTGGTTGATATCGCCGCGCAGGGCAGCCTCGACCGGCAGTGTCAAGCTGACTCCAGCCACCGAGCCGCCGGACAAATCTACGTTCTGCGAAACGCTGGCGGCATCCAACGACGCGGAAACAGTGTAGTTCCCGGGCACGAGCCCCTCAATCATAAAGCCGCCATCCGGCAGGGAAAGCCCGGCGTTTACCGTCGAACCACCGTCGTCGGTCACCTGCACAAAAGCCCCGGTCAACGGTATGCTTGCGTTGGATTGCACGACCCCGGCCAGCGAAAGCGCCGTGGAGTCCCTGTTTTTTCTTTCCAGAGCGAAATTGATGCCGGAAGCATCCGGCGTCACTTTGGTGGCTTCCGCAAAGCGGCGGACGTTGTCGTAAATTTCCCCCAGATACCCCCGCGCCCAGGCGACGACGAAATAAGGTATCCTCGGCAGCCCCTCAATAACGTAGTTGCCGGTTGAATCGGTGTGGGCATAGCGGACGATGCGATGGTGGAAGGTGGAATCGAAACCGATCGCCGCCACAACCGCGCAGCCAATCGGTTCCCCCGTGGAATCATCGGTAATCATTCCTGAAATCGTTCCCAGATCCGGCGGCGGCACGGGATGCAACCGAAAATTGATATCGGGAGTATTTTCGCCCGCGCGCACTCCTACCGGATCGGGATAAACCGCCGGGAAAAATCCCCGCGCCATGGCGGCGACTTTGTAGAATCCCGCTGGCAAAGGGCCGATGCGGTAATGCCCGCCGCTGTCCGTCAAAGCCGAGCCGTAGCCGAATCCATCCCCCTGGCGTGCGACCACCAAAGCGTGAGGTATTGGCGTGCCGGTGGCCGCATTGATTACTTGACCGGAGAGAGAACCGAACTCGATAGCTAATGGCCGCAGGGCAATATCGACACTGGAAACGGTGTCATACGCTTCCAGCCGCACCGGATTGCCGGGATGCTCTCCCGGCAGATAACCGTGTGCAACGGCACGGACAAAATATCCGCCCGCCGCCACTGACAGCTCGTAGCGGCCATCCGGGCCGGTGCGGGTTTGAAAAATAATGGTCAAAAATTCGCCGCTGGCACCCACCAAAGCGTTGGCTATTCCCTCACCCGTTTCGGCATCGGTGACTCGGCCGGTAATGAGCGCCGGGTTAGGGGGTGGAGGGATGAAGGGTCGAAAAGTGACGTTGATACCGGAGGTAACTTCATCATCGACAACAGCTATCCATTGGGCAGAATCCGGATGGCGGACGCCGGGATAAAACAAACACCCCAACTCCGCTTTGCAGGCGACAACTTTGTACCGGTCTGCGGGTAGATTATCAATTTGATAATTGCCGTTCGAATCGGTGCGGGCCGTCGCCACAAAATGGGTGTCAATGACGCGGGCAAGTCCCACAAAATGACTGTCGGCGGAAATGGCCGAAACGGCGGCACCGACCACCGGCACCACAGCCACTTCATGCTCCAGTTTCACCTGACCGGAAATGGAGCCGACCGCGCCGGCTGTGGCGGTAAATAGTGGTAAGGTGGCGAATGTCAGGGTGGACAGGACTGCAAACTTCTTGAAGCACATGGCTTCCTCCCTTCCTTAGGTTATGCCTTTCCCCCTCAAGGAAGGCGGTACAGGGAGAAATAAAACGGGAACGTATCCCAAGGTCAAGGGAATTGTTACAAAGAAAAAAACAAAGTGAAAACCCTACTGCTTTTGGCAAACACAGCCGTCATAGTTACTTGAAAACCTAATAAAAGAATTTTTTTCCGGCCGGTTTAGAAACTTTTTCAAAACCAGCCGGTTTGCACTGTCAAAACCCAAGCGAAATCCGCTGTCTCGCTTTGAGTTAGGGGATTTTTCGCCAATTTCAATGTTTGGCCTTCGCTTTGCCTTATACCCCTGCGGGAAATAGGAGGATTATGAGAAACCGAATAGGATTCACCATTCTGCTTGCTTTTCTGGTCGGCTATCCATTTGAACTTTCCGCCCAGCCGATAACCGATGAAGAAAAAAAACTGATTCGGGAGTATTTGGAAAAAAAGAAACAAGGGGAACTTACCTCCCCGCCCAAGACCCCTCCCCTCTCCAAAATGTATTACACGCCGTCTTTGTACGACAGTGCCGGCACACCTCCGATCCCGGCCGAAAAAATTCCGACTTCCGATTCTTTTCAAAAGCAAGAAAATGCGGCCGAATTAAAGCCGTTCGGCTTTGAAATCTTCCAAAGCTCTGAGGCCAGTTTCGCCCCGATTCCTGAAACTCCCGTTCCGGAGACCTATTTGTTGGGGCCTGGAGATCAACTGCTTGTCAATCTCTGGGGACGGGCCGACGAGGAGTTCAACCTCGCTGTCGACCGGGAGGGGAAAATTTTCATTCCCAAAGTGGGAGAGATAGTGGTTTGGGGAATGACGGTCCCCCAGTTCGAAGCCAAGCTGAAAGCCCGGCTGGCCAAAATATATTCTAACTTTCATGTCTCCGTAATGCTCGGAAAACTGCGCTCGGTCAAGATCTTTGTGCTGGGGGAAGTGAAACAGCCGGGTGGCTACACCCTCTCTTCACTTTCGACTTTCTTTTCCGCCCTCTACGCCGCCGGCGGGCCGACCGAGCGGGGAAGCATGCGGAAAATCAAAATTCTGCGACAGAACCGCGAAGTGTCGGAATTGGACTTGTACGATTTTCTCTTGAAAGGATATATCGCTTCCGATCAGAAATTGGAGACGGGGGATGTCGTGTATGTGCCGGTCTCCGGACCGCAGGCCAAAATCAAAGGGGAAGTCCGCAGACCGGCCATATACGAATTGAAAGGAACCGAAAAAATCTGGGACTTGATTGCGCTTTCCGGCGGACTTTTGCCTACGGCCTATTTGAAACAGGTGGTTTTGGACCGGCTGCAGAAAAACGATCAGCGGGAGCTGGTCAATCTGGATTTGTCCGATTCCTCCGGGGAGACCGGCGGCTTCCCGCTGCGGGACGGGGATGAAATCTACGTTCTTTCGAAATACCAGTTCCGGCCCAACGTGGTCTGGATAGCAGGCAAGGTGAAACACCCCGGCGGGTTCGAACGACGCGAGGGAATGAGGGTAAAGGAACTTTTGAACGATGGCGAACAGTTGGAGCCGGATGCCTACCTGCCCCGGGCCGATATTTTCCGAACGAACCCGGATGGTAAACGGGAACTGGTTTCCTTCTCGGTCGAAAAACTCTTGTCCGGCGATACCGCCGCCAACCTTTTGCTCCAAGATCGCGATTCCGTCGTCCTGTACGGCATTTACGAGGTGGAGCGGAAAAAGTTCGTCTCCATTGAAGGGGAAGTCAAACGTCCGGGCCGTTATGAACTGTTTGAAAATATGCGCCTTTCTGATTTGGTTTTCCGGGCCGGGAATTTGAACAAAAACGCCTATCTCTTGAAGGCCGAACTGGCCCGCGTCAATCCCGGCAAACCCTCGGATGTTTTTTACGTTCCGCTTGACTCGGTCCTTTCCGCACCGGGCCTGGAGGCCGACCCGCCTCTGGCCGAGGATGACAAGATCTTCATCCGTGAATTTCCGGACTGGCGGGAGCACCGGGTGGTGCAAATTTCCGGCGAGGTCTATTTCCCCGGCAAGTATGCCCTGCGGCACGAGAACGAAACCCTGTACGAGCTGATTCAGCGGGCCGGGGGACTCACCCCCCGCGCCTTCATCCCCGGGATCAGCCTGACCCGTCAGGCCATTGCCCAAATCCTCGAACGCCAGAACCTGCCGGCCTTGATTGCCAACACCCAGCTTTTGGAGCGGGACACGCTGGGAAATGTGGAAGCGCCCCCTACCGTTCCAGTGGATACGGACAAAATCTCCCGCATCATATTCGAGCCGGTTGAGTTGTTCAAAAGCAAGGGGAAAAAGGGAAATCTCGGGTTGCGGGACGGCGACGAAGTCTTCGTGCCGGACTTCCCCTCCGGCGTACAGGTTTTGGGGGCGGTCGCTTCGGTGGGCACCATCGGCTACGAGCGGGGAAAATCGGTCAATCACTACATCAAAAAAGCGGGCGGTTTTACGCCGAATGCCGACAAAAAGGAAACCCGCTTGGTCAAGGCCAGCGGCCGGGTCATCGCCGGCGGGGTGGGAGGAAAGAAAGTGGAACCGGGGGACGCCATCATCGTCCCGCTGAAAATCGAAGAGAAAAAACATTTTTCGCGGGATTTGGCAACCACCATTTCGATTCTCTCCGGCCTCGCCACCACTTTCTTCATCATCGCCAAAACGAAATGACGAGCCGCCTCGAAATCACCCGTCCGCCGGAGGGAAACCTCCTCCTTTATTGGGCCTTTCGTTTTTGGGAAAGAAGGCGTTTTTTGGTCGAGCTGGCCGCCGCCGCTTTCCTCGGTTCCGCGATTGTCGCCCTCCTGCTCCCTGCCCAGTACACCTCTAAAGTGGTGCTTTTGCCTTCCGGCAAGCAGGATAAAATGGGGGTTCTGTCCGGGCTGGCCTCCTCCATGGGGCTTGATATGAGCGGCACGGCGGCGGGGCTGGAGAGTTCCTCCCTACTTTATCCGGAAATTTTGAAAAGCCGCTTGATTGGCGAAGCGGTTTTGTCCGCCCGCTACCGTTACGCGCACAAAAGAAAACCGGTTGAGCAAACACTCTTGGAATACTTGAAGGCCAAAAATTACGAATCGGGATTACGTAAGCTGGCCGGTTTGCGGCAGGTCGCCATGGACGTTAAAACGGGCATTATTACACTTTCCATCACGACTGGCAACAGGGAACTCTCTGCTTTGGTTGCCAATCAATTCGTTGCCGAACTGGAGTACTACAACCGTTCCAAGCGGAAAACAAAAGCATTGAACCACCAGCAGAATCTTGAACGCCGGCTCGACTCGGTGAAAGTGGAGCTGGCCGGGGCAGAAGACCGCCTTGAAAGGTTTTTGGAAAAAAACCGCAACTTTGCCGTCTCGGACGACCCGGAACTGAACCGGGAGCTGGCCCGGCTGAAGCGGGAACTCGGCATCAAATCGGAAACTTACATGACCTTGACCCAGCAGTACGAGCTGGCCAAAATCGAAACGGAAAAGGAGATTCCGATCGTGCAGGTATTGGACGCCGCCGTGCCGGCCTTGAAGAAATCGGCCCCAAAGCGAACGCTCCTCGTCTTGACAACCACGGCAGCGGCTTTTACTTTTGGACTCCTGTGGATTTTCGTCCGCGATTTGCTCACTAAAAAATTCGGCCCGGTGAATTTGGAACGGCTGGCGGACGGCTGGAAAAACAGAAACAACATGCTTGAGAACCGGCTCGAGCAGAGAAGCCCCGCACAAGGAAAATGATACCGGCCAGCGTTCAAAAACCGGCGGCGACCGCCTTGACCAGAAAAATTCTGGAAAACTCGGTCGCCCTTTTCACCAGCCAGTTGCTGGCCAAGGTTTTTCGCGTTTTGGCCAACTTCCTTCTGGCCCGCTTCCTGGGGCCGGAAAATTTCGGCAGTTTGGCTCTGGTCTTATCCTTTGCCGAACTTTTCCGTTTTCTGCCGGACTTCGGGCTGGACCGGACCCTGATCCGCCGGATGGCCCGCGGCCAGACCGCCCACGGCGTGGCCGCCAATCTCTCTTTGCGGGCGGCCCTTTCGTCGCTCGCCGTGGTGGTTATGGGAATAACCCTTCTGTTCGTTGATTATCCGCGCCCAGTCGAGCTTCTGATTTACTTTTACGCGTTGTCTTTTTTCCTCCAGGCCGGCTCCGCCACCTTCGCCGCCTACTTTCAGGCCCAGCTTAAATCCATTTCACTGGTCTGGGCCTACACGGTCTCCGGCCTTCTATATTTGGGCTTTGTTCTGGGGGGAATCTTCAGCGCCCAGGGGCTCACCTATTTCGTCGCCTCCCTGCTTTTTGCGGAAGGCTCCCTTTTCCTGCTTTTTGGCTTGACCTTTTTCAAAAAAGGAGGGAAGCTGGCCTCCTTCAATACCGCCGAACTTGTGGCAATGGTGAAAGAAGCTTTTCCGATTGCCCTTTATCTGGCCTTGGGAGCCGCCTATTTCCGGGTAGGGACTTTGATTGTCTATCACTATACCGGCGAACGGGGAGCCGGCTTGTACGCCGCATGCTTCCGGTTGAACGAAGCGTTTTTGATGCTGGCCGCCTCGGTCGCCGCTTCCCTCTTCCCGGTCTTTTCCCGGCTAAAGAAAGAGGATAAAGCGGAGCTCTCCACGCTGTTTCAAAAAAGTTTTTTTGGCTTTTTGCCTTTCACGCTTTTGCTCGCCATTCTGATTACCGGTTTGAGCGCGCCTATCATTCATTTTTTGTACGGCGAGGCGTACGCCCCCTCCGCCGCCGGGCTTTCGGTCATTATTTGGTCATTGGTTTTCATGATTGCCAACACGCTCTCCACCAATGCGCTGGTGGCCTCCGACCGGGAGGCCGACATCACCAAAATCACGGGCGTTAATTTGCTGGTCAATCTCGGTTTGAATTTTTATCTGGTACCACGCTATGGTTTCGTCGGCGCCTGTTGGGCCGTTTTGGCCACGGAGGTGGTCAATTTCGTCCTGCAGACCGCCGTTTTGCAAAAAATTCTGGTTCCAAAACTGTTGGGCCGGGTTTGGCCCTACTTCATCCCTCCCACCCTCGCCGTCATCTGGTACCTTTTCTATCCGGCTGGCTTTAAATCGGCCGGCATCTGGCTTTTCACTTTCGGTTATCTGGTTTTTCTTTTGAACCGCCGGGGGGGTTCGCCATGAAACCGAACACCGAGACGCGGGTTTTGGATTTGGGTTGCGGACGGGCCAAGCATGCCGGCGCCGTTGGCGCGGACCTAAACCGCCGCTCCCAAGCCGACGTGATTGCTAACTTGAACCGGCTTCCTTATCCGTTTCAAACCGACACCTTCGACCGGGTCATCTGCAAAGATATCCTGGAGCATCTGGACAATTTCGTCGGGGTGATGGAAGAGATCCATCGCATAACCAAGCCGGGCGGCAGTATTTACGTGCATGCCCCCTTCGCCTCCAGTCCCGATTTCTACGCCGACCCGACCCACCGCCGGGCTTTCGTTTCCAAAAGCTTCGACTACTTCATTGAAGGGACCGGGGCGTATGCCTTCCGCTATTCGGACGCCCGCTTCAAGCTGAACGATTGCCGCTATAGCCGTCCCAAGCGTTTCTGGTTCGATCCGCTGATTCTTAAATGGGCCAATCGCAACAAATCAAAGTTTGAAGGGCGGTTGATGTTCTGGTATCCGATTTCTACGATCGAGTTCGAGTTGGAGGTCGTGAAGTGAAACCGGCCGTCGGTTTCGATCTCTCGCCGCTTTGCTGGGCTCCTCCCTCCGGCATCTCGTATTATACCTACCATCTTGCGGAGGAACTGGAAAAACTCGAACTGCCTTTTCTCCCTTATTATTTCGTTTTTTCCCACCGCCCGTTCGCTTTGGATGCTCCTTCTCCGGAACCGGGGCGGTTGAAGCGCGCCTTTTTGCCGATGCGTGCGGCCAAAACCGTATGGGATTTCGGCTGGGGACAGAAACTGTTGGGGCTTTCCAACATCGACCTGTTTTTTGCCACCAATTCGGAATTGCCAGCCCTTTCCAAAAAACAAAAGAAGGTGATGGTACTGCATGATTTATCCAGCTTCCGGCTGGACGGCGCCTACTCCGGCAGCTTCCGTGCCCGCCGGCTCGATGCCATCCGGCAGGGATTGGAACGCTCCGACCGGCTGGTGGTTTATTCCCAATCGACCCGCGCCGATTTGTGCGAGCTTTTTTCCTATCCTGAAGAGAATTGCCAAATCATCCCGCTGGGAGTGGACGCCGAGTTTTTCAGCCGGGAAACAACTGAAAAACCCCTTTCCCGTCCGTACTTCTTTTCCAACGGGATGATTCAGCCCCGTAAAAATTTTGTAGCACTGGCTGGGGCCTTTCTTTTGGCCGTTAAGGAAGCCGACCTGCCCCATCATCTTTTGATTGCCGGGGGGGACGGCTGGAAAGCGGAGGAGATCAAAGCCGAAATCTGCACCCTTGACAAGGAAAACCGCGTTCATTTTTTGGGTTACGTTACACGACAAAAATTGGCCGCCCTCTACCAACATGCTGACGCTTTTCTTTTCCCTTCGCTTTACGAAGGGTTCGGGCTGCCGGTGCTGGAGGCGATGGCCGCCGGAACTCCGGTTTTGACTTCCAAAACCTCGGCCCTGCCGGAGGTCGCGGGGGATGCGGCGCTGTTGGTGAACCCGAACGAAGAAACGGCAATCAAAGAAGGCATTCTGCATCTTGCGACCGACCGGGAGCTTTCCGACCGACTTCGTCAAGAAGGGAAAAAACGGGCAGTCGAATTCAACTTTGCCCAAACCGCCCAAAAAACGGCCGATTTGATTGCCGAACTGCTCGGCGCGGGGACAACCGTTTCCAAAACGCAAAGGGGGGACTTATGAAAATTCTGGTGACCGGCGGCGCCGGGTTCATCGGCAGCCACATGGTGGACGGGTTGTTGGACCGGGGACACACCGCAGTCGTTCTGGACGACTTTTCCACTGGGCAGGAACAAAATCTGGCCCATCACAGCCGAAACGGTAGCTTGACGGTCTACAAGAAAAATATCTGTGAGGACCTGTCCGAACTTTTCGAAAAGGAAAAGCCGTCGGTTGTTCTGCACTTGGCCGCCCTTCCGCGGGTGCAGTTTTCCATAAAAAACCCGCTTTTGTCCCACCAGGTTAACGTCAACGGCACGGTCAATTTGCTGGAGCACTGCCGGCGTTACAATGTTCGGCGTTTTGTTTTCTCCTCCAGCTCCTCCGTGTACGGGGAGCAGACCCGGCTGCCGCTGGTGGAAAAAATGGAGCCCAACCCCATCTCCCCATATGCCCTGCAAAAACTGGCCGGGGAACAATATTGCCGGCTCTACCACACGGTCTACGGACTGGAGACGATTTGTCTTCGCTATTTCAACATCTTCGGCCCACGCCAAAACCCAGATGGGGAGTACGCGGGACTCATCCCCAAGTTCATCCGCCTGATTTCCCAAAACCAGCCCCCCATAATCTTCGGGGATGGAGAACAGAGCCGTGACTTTACCTACGTTTCTGCGGCCGTTGAGGCCAATTTGCTGGCCGCAGAAACCGATAAGGCCGGCTGCTATGGCCAGGTTTTTAACGTGGGGGCTTCTAATAGCATGTCAGTCAACGAAGTGACGAAAAAAATCTTCAAGCTGGCCGGTAAAAATCCCGCCGTGATGTATGCTCCCCCCGTTTTGGAGCCGAAAAAAAGCCAGGCTGATGTATCTAGAATCTGTCGCCGCCTCGGCTGGAGTTACGGTACGACGCTGGAAGAGGGGCTGAAAAAAACATTCAACTATTACCTCTCCGCAGGGGCCGGGGATGGATGGCCCTCCCAACAAGTATCGTATGAACGTCTCCCTGCTCGCAAGCCGTAAATTTCCGGCCGGAATTGAACTTTTCCGCTTTTTTGGACTGACCGCCGGCTTTTCGCTGACGGCTTGGCTCTCGTTTCAGTTCGGCCCTAAAACGGTTCTCGTCGTGCCGTTTCTCTTTGCCGTTTTGACGCTCGGCTTTCTGGATTATCCCAAATTTCTGCTGCTGGCGGTCTTGGTTCGCTCCTCGCTGGACACCTTCACCGGCTCGACTGTCTCCTTGGGCCCATTGAGCTTAAATCCCGCCGGGCTCTTGGGGCTCCTGCTCGTTTTTTTCACCCCTTTTCATTGCGTCAACAAAGAAAAAATCTTCGGCTTCCCGGTGGCCAAAGGCTTTGCCCTCTTTCTTCTGCTTTCCACCCCGGCCATATTCGCGGCCTTCCGTCATTTTGGATCGGACGGAGCCATCGCGCTGAAGGAAGCAATCCGCCTTTCCTCTCTTTTCAGCCTTATAATTTCCCTTCTGATCTTCTTCAAAACCCCGGCCGAAATGAAAAAGTTGTTTTATGCCGCTCTTGCCTCCCTGGCTGTTCCATTGGTGGTTGGATTCTATCAAGCGGCAACCGGTACGGGCAACACCGTCTCCACAGATGGCCAAAACCGGATTTTCGGCACTCTCTTTCATCCCAACACTTTTTCGCTGTACTTGACCGTTTTCATCGCCGTTGTTTTGTCGTGGAACCGAAGCTCCCCCTTGTTGGGGAAGAAATTTCTGCTTGCTCTGCTTCTATACGCCCAATTTTTGACTTTCAGCATGGGGGCTTTGGCGGCCACCGGGTTGGTTTTCGCCGTTCATTTCTGGCAGTCCCAAAAAAATCGCGCCGGGTTGATTTTGCTCCTTGTGCTTTTGCCCGCCCTCGGACTTTTTTCCGAAAACTGGCGCCACCGATTCAGCCAATTGGCCCAAATGGAACTGGCGGAGGAATTGAATGCCCGCGAAATTTCCAACTCGATGTCTTGGCGCGTGTTGCACTGGTATGTGCTTTTGCAGTATGCCAAGGAGCATCCCATCACCGGCTGGGGGCTTTTGACCACCGAGAAAATTACGCCTTGGAGAACGGAAGAGGGACAGGGCTTCGCGGCCCATAACGACGCGGTTCGTTTATTCCTTGAGACCGGCATCGTCGGCTTGGCTGGTTATTTCATCTTTCTTTTCTGCACGGGCCGTTGGATTTTCCAGAGACGCAAAACACCGGACGGAAGCGGCGAGGCCGGTCTTCCCAGTGCACTCAAGGCGGTTTTTGCCGCGATGCTTCTGCTCTCCTTCGCCGCCGAAGAGCCGCTCATCCATACCGCGTTTCTGTACTACTTTTTCACTTTCTTGGTGCTTGCAAAAAACGGTTTTTCCTTCCGATATTTGCAGCCGGAGGAAAGACGTTGAATCGGATGCAGATGAAACTTATCGGCAAACAGGTGCAAACATCGCCGGAATACCCGGTCGTGGTTCTTTACCCCACCGACCCGCGGGTTCATAAGCTGGGGGGGATTGAGACCGCCATAACCACGCTCCTTTCCAAAAAATCCCCTTTTTCCACAGTCCGCTTCGTCGGAGTGGATGCCTTCGGCGACCTGCCGGCCGGACGCTGGAACGAGATTACATACGACGGCAAAAAATTGGACTTCTTCCCTCTTTTCCGGGTGAGGGATTTGAACCGGCGCACCCTGCCGCCGCTCAATCTGCGCTTCACTTATGCGCTGTGGAAGCACAAAACCAAAATCCTGACACAGCCGGCGGCTTTGGACATCCACCGGGTGGACCACATGCTTCCGTTCTGGAACGATTTCCGTTTTCCGATTATCCTGACCATACACGGCACTTCCAAAAACATCCACCTGCCCAACGAAAGCTGGGTGGCCAAAATCCGTCCCCTTTTTCTACTCTTGGAGCGTATCTCCATTTTGCGGGCCAACAAAATCTTCTGCGTTTCGGAAGAGGGAGTGGAATATTACCGACGGCTTTTGGGAACCGGAGGAGACAAGGTTTCGTTGATTGAAAACGGCGTGGATTTCGATTTGTTCGCCCCCCAAAACCCGGTCCGCTGCCGGAATCTTTTCAATTTGCCTTTGGATAAAAAAATCCTGCTTTTCGTCGGCCGACTGGAAAAAGTAAAAGACCCCGATTTGCTTTTGCAAACTTTTCGAGAGGTTCGCTCGGCCAGGCCCGATGTCGTTTTGGTTTTGGCCGGCGACGGCCGGGCAAAAGAAAAACTCATGGCGCGCCATTCCGACCTGCAAAACGACCTGATTTTCTTGGGCGCCCTCCCCCATGCCCGCCTGCCGGAGCTTTTCTCCGCCGCCGATTGTTTGCTTTTGACTTCTCATTTCGAGGGAATGCCCCGTGCTGTTTTGGAATCGCTCGCCGCGGGTTTGCCGGTGGTTTCCACCAACGTGGGGGATGTTTCGAAGGTGGTGATAAACGGGTTTTCCGGATTTGTCGTTTCCAACCGCAGCCCCCGGACCCTGGCCGAAAAAACGCTGGAGATTCTCAAATTCCGCCCCTCCTTCGAGGTCTGCCGCCAGGCCTTGGATGGATACGAGGCCAAAGCGGTGCTGGAAAAAATCGACCGCGCCAATCAAGCCGTGGCACAAACCTTTTATGGATATTCCCGCTGACCCCAAAAAGAACCGCTTCGAGGACGGCTATTTCAAGCGCCAGTACAAAAACCGGCTTTTGGCCTCCGGCTCCGACAAGCCGGTTCTCTATTCCACCTGGCGGCGCAAACTGGCCAAAAAGTCGCACGGCCGGCTTTTGGAGGTCGGCTGCGGGGAGGGAAATTTTTTGCGGCGGGCGCAGGCCGATTTCAGCTTTGCCTGCGGAGCGGACCTCTCCAAAGAAGGCCTGAAGGTCGCCTCCGCCCATAAACTAATTTTAACCCGCGCCGACGCCCAGAACCTTCCATTCAAAACCGGCAGTTTCGATTTTTTGGTCGCCTTTGACGTGGTGGAACATCTCCCGGAACCGGAAAAACTTTTCGCCGAAGCCGCTCGCGTTTTGAAGCAGGAGGGGGAATTGGTTTTAACCACCCCGAATCCGGATAGTTTGGGCAGCCGCGTAAAGAAGGAAAAATGGTTCGGCCATCAAGACCCAACCCATTGTTCCATAAAAAAAGCCGCCGAATGGCAAAAAATCTTCGACGCGGCCGGCTTTTCGGTGATTTCCTCCGGCACGGACGCCCTCTGGGACTCCCCCTATCTGCCGGCCATCCCGGCTTTCCTGCAGAAGATTTTCTTCTCCGGCCTTTCCAACTTCTTCTTTTTGATTGAACCTTACTTCCCTTGGAATTTCGGCGAAAACCTGGTATTCTGGCTTAAGAAAAAATGAAGCTCGCCCTCGACTTGACCTCCCTCTGCCGCCGGCACACCGGGATGGAGTATTACGCGTTGAATCTTTCCCGCGCGCTTTTGGAAACGGACGGGCGGGACGAGTTTCACCTTTTCTTTCGGCGAGAAATCCACCCAGAGCTGCGCCCCTTCGCCGACCGGGCCGTCTTTCACCTTTCCCCCTTTGGCAATCAAGTTGCGACCGAACAGGTCTGGGTTCCCGGAATGGAACGGAAAATAAAAGCGGATTTAATTCACTTTCCAGCTTTTCCACCCGGGTTATTGTCCAAAACGCCAAAGGTTGCCACGGTGTTCGATTCCACCCTCTGGCATAAAACCGGGCGGCTTTCCTGGAAGGCCAAAACCTATTTCGCCCCCCTCGCCGGCCGGGCGCTGAAAAAATCCCGAAAAATTCTTACCATTTCGGCAAGCGCCAAAGCCGAAATAGCCGCGGCTACAAAAATTCCCGAGGACAAAATCGCCGTCTCCCATCTTGCCCCCGATCCTATATTCGAGAAACCGGTGACGGGGGAAAGCAAGCAAACGGTACGCGCGAAATACACGCTTCCGGAACGCTTCATCCTCTCCGTGGCAACCTTGGAACCGCGCAAAAATTTGAGCGGCCTGCTTTCCGCCTTCGCCCGTCTGGTTGAAGATGCGCCGGACGCACATCTGATTTTGGCCGGACGGTTGGCTTGGGGCAGGGATGAAGTTTTTAAACGAATCTCCAAATTGAAATTGGAAAGGCAAACTCAAGTGCTGGGATATGTGCCCAAAGAAGACCTTCCCGCACTTTATGCCCTGGCCGATTTTCTGGCCTTTCCTTCCTTTTACGAGGGTTTTGGCCTGCCGGTGTTGGAAGCCCAGTCCGTCGGCACGCCGGTTTTGTGCTCCAACACCTCATCCCTTCCGGAAGTGGCCGGAAATTCCGTTCTCTTTGTCGATCCGCACCAAGGAGAAAGTGTGACAGCGGGGCTCGAAAAGCTTTGGAACGAGGCCTCATTGAAAAAAGATTTAATGCAGAAGGGGAAAGAAAACATTGCCCGCTTTTCCTGGCGCCAAACGGCATCGGCCACCCGGGCGGTGTATGAGGAAGTGCTGAGTGGATAAAAACGGCCACAAAAGGGTTTCACTTTTGGGAGTGGAAATCGATTCCTACCCTCTCGACGTTTTTATGCAAAAGTTGGAGGAACAAATGCGTCGCGGAAAGGGGGCCTACGTCGTAACTCCCAATGTCGACCATATCGTCCGGCTGAAAACCGACGGAGAGTTTCGGGAAGTCTATCGGCGGGCCAGCTTCGTGGTGCCGGACGGCATGCCGCTTCTCTGGGCCTCCCGCTGGCTGGGGAAATCCCTGCCGGAGCGGATAACGGGCGCCGATTTGTTCCCCCGCCTCTCGACCCGCGCGGCCGCAACGGGCCGCTCCATTTTTCTGCTGGGCGCCACGCCTTCCGTATGCAACCGAGTCATTGACAAATTGCGGCAGGAAAACCCGAATTTGAAAATCGCCGGCCATTATTCCCCTCCCCTGGGGTTTGAAAAATGTCAGGATGAACTGAAAAAAATTGTGCAGGTCCTCAAACAATCAAAGCCGGACGTCGTCTTTGCTGCCCTCGGAACTCCCAAACAGGAAAAATTGATTTACCACCTGCGCAACCGCGTGCCGGTCCGGCTCTTCCTCGGCGTCGGCGCCGCCTTTGATTTTTACTCCGGGGAGAAAAAGAGGGCTCCGGCCTGGTTGCAAAAAGCGGGGCTCGAATGGGCCTTCCGGCTCCTGAACGAACCGGGGCGGCTCTGGAAGCGCTACCTGGTGGACGACCCCCGTTTTTTCTGGTGGGTCGCCAAGGAGAAATTTTTGGGAAAAGCAAATGATTAGCCAGAACCTCACCATTCTTCGGCGCACACAATTGGTCATCGATTTGGTCCTGACCGCTTTGGCTTTCCATTTGACCTCTTTGATTCCGGCCGTCGTTCCCTTTGACCCGCATTTCAAAGTCATTCCGGATGCCCTCTTTTTTCGCACGCTGGTTTTGATACTTCTGACCTGGACGATCCTGCTTTTGCTTTCTCCCCGGGCCTATCAGTACCGGGTGAAAACGGCCGGCTTTCTGGCGCGGCAGGTCCTGCAGATTGTCGCCATCGGCACCGCCGTGCTTGTCCTTCTGTTTTTTATTTTCGGCCACCCCGCCCAGAGCCGCTCGACGGCCGCCCTCTTCGCCGTGTGCGATTTCGTTCTTCTGTTCGGCTCCCGTTTGGTTTTGCTCAAAACGCTGGAGCATTTCCGCCGCAAGGGGTACAACTATCTGCGCATTTTGGTGGTCGGGTCCACCGAGCATGCCGAACCGGTTTTTGAACGGGCGCTTTCGCATCCGCAGTGGGGAATCAAGCCGATCGGCTTCGTGGACTGGGACAAACCGAAATGGCTCTGGGGTTACCGACCCCTTCCCTTGGTGGGACTCTACGAGCATCTGCCCGTTATTTTGACCAACGGTCACATTGACGCCCTGCTCTTCTCCAACCTTCCCTCCGAACTGGAAAAGATCCGCCTCTCCGTGGAGGTCTGCCGCAAAGCCGGGGTGACCAGCTATCTGTTCACGGATGCAGTAGCCGGCGGGGTCGAAGGACAACCGCTTTCCGATGGGTTGAGCTTTTTGGGTTGGCCGGTCATACAACTGACCGGCCCTCTTTCCTTGCCGCGCGCCATCACCGTCAAATACACGCTGGACCGGCTCTTGGCCGCCTTGGGGCTGGCCCTTCTCTCGCCGTTCATTTTCATCATTGCCGCCTGGATAAAAACCACCTCCCCCGGCCCTATTTTTTACAAACAGCTGCGCGTGGGGCAAAACGGCCGCCGCTTCTGGATGTACAAGTTCCGCACGATGGTGGCCGATGCCGAACAAAAGAAAAAAGAGCTCCTGCACAAAAATGAAATGTCCGGACCGGTTTTCAAAATGACCGACGACCCGCGGGTGACCAAGGTCGGCCGTTTCTTGCGCAAAACTTCGCTGGACGAACTACCCCAACTCTTCAACGTGGTGATGGGGGAAATGTCTTTGGTCGGCCCCCGCCCCCCGCTACCGGAGGAGGTTTTTCACTATCGGCTGGAGCACCGCAGGCGCCTTTCCGTCCGCCCCGGCATCACCTGCTTGTGGCAGGTTTCCGGTCGCAGCAACGTAGACTTCGAGGACTGGATGAAAATGGATTTGGCCTATATCGACGGCTGGAGTTTCTGGCAGGATGTGAAAATTCTTTTCCGCACCCTCCCGGCGGTCCTGACTGCCAACGGGGCCAAGTAGCAGCCTACGCCGCGGCAAATGAAGTAAGGGGCAGGTTCGGCAACGCCTCCAGCGATAAATCGGCTGCCTTCCCCCGCTTTAAGTAAAACTCCCCGGCACAGGCGATCATCGCCGCGTTATCCGTGCAGAATTGGAAGCCCGGAAAGTGAACCCCCAGTCCCGATTTTTTCGCCCGCAGTTCGATAAGCTCCCGTAACCGCCGGTTCGCGGCAACGCCGCCCGCAACCGCCGCCGATTTGGCTCCGGTTCGTTCGGCAGCCGACAAGGTTTTTTCCGCCAGCGTCTCTGCAATCGCCTCTTGATATGCCGCCGCCAAATCGTTTGGTTTTTCCCCGGCCCCTTCCGGATATTTCTGCAGATACACGGCCAAGGCCGTCTTCAATCCTGCAAACGAAAACTCAAAATTATCCGCCGTTAGCATCGGGCGCGGAAAATCCACGGCCTCCGGGTCCCCCCCTTCCGCCGCTTTTTGGATGGAAGGCCCCCCCGGATACGGCAACCCCAAAAGCCGCGCCCCTTTGTCAAACGCTTCTCCGGCGGCGTCGTCCACCGTTTGCCCCAAAAGCCGCGCTTTCCCTTTTTCCGCAACCGATAAAAGGACGGTGTGCCCCCCGGAGGCGATTAAAACCACAGCCGGGAGCGGCAGATCCGGCTGCTCGATGAAAACCGAAAACATATGCCCTTCAAGGTGGTTGACACCAATCAGCGGCTTGCCTGTGGAAACGGCCAGACTTTTGGCAAATGCCACTCCCACGACCAAGGAGCCGACCAACCCGGGTCCGAAGGTTACGGCGATTCCATCGATGGCCGAAAGTGGTAAACCCGCTTCCGCCAGCGCCTCTTTCACCACCGGCCGGATTGCTTTCAATTGCTCCCGCGCGGCCAGCTCCGGCACGATGCCGCCGTATTTCCAGTGCAGAGCCTGTGAGGAAACGACCGATGACAGGACCCGACCTTCCTCGACCACGGCCGCCGCCGTCTCGTCGCAGGAACTCTCAATTCCCAATACCTTCATCCCCCAAAGATAAAAAAAGAAGGGGGGTTGCGCCCCCTTCAAATAACCAAGCGGTCTTTTCTATTTAGTGGACTGGGTCAGCGGGCGTCCAAAGCTGACCTCGCCGTTGTCGATGCGAATGTTGAACCCGCATTCCGGGTTGCTACACACCCACGCCTTGAACTGGATGGTGGCCCCTTCCCGGCCGTAGTCGGACAGCGGCAAAAGCACCCCGTTGCCGCATTTTTTGCAGGTTGGAAAATTTTCCATATCCCTTCCTCCTTCACCGGCGCGCCCCATTGCGCGTCCAAACGGACGATATACTCTTTATACCGGCTTGTCAATGCAAAGAGGCATTTCCTCCTTGACCCCAGAACGGAAGTGGGAAAACCAATTCGAAAACTTACTTTTCCTGCCGTTCCAGCTCGGCAAAAAGCCGCTTTACAAGTTCCCCAATTTCGTCCCGCACCCGTCGGAAGGTCTCCATCACCTCTTCCGGGGAACCGTTGGCCTTGGCCGGGTCCGGCAAGGGCCAGTGGGTGCGGGCCACCCCGGCCGGCAGGGCGGGGCAGCGCTCCTCGGCATCCCCGCAGAGGGTGATGACCAAATCATAGTTCTTGGCTTGGGAGGCGTCAAAGGTCTTGGATGTCTGGTTGCGGATGTCGATCCCCACCTCTTGCATTACAATTATTGCCCGGGGATGAATGTAACCTTTCGGGTCCAACCCGGCGGATGTGGCCGTATACCCAGAAGGGGCGTATTGTCGGGCGTATCCTTCCGCCATCTGGCTGCGGCAGGAATTGCCGGTGCAAAGAAACAAAATCCGGCGTTTGGCCATGTAAATAAAAAACAAAATTCAAGGAAAACTGCAAGCCCGTTTCTGCTTCACGTGAGGTTTATCTTGAAAAAAACCTCTGGCGCAAAAATTTTTATTTTCTATATCTTACCGAAGGAAGCGTTAAGGAAGCATAAAAAGAAGACTACAAATTCAGGAGGATAAATGGAAATCAAAAAAGTGGGCGTTATCGGCTGCGGGTTGATGGGTTCTGGTATCGCCGAAACAGCCGCCAAGGCTGGATACGCCGTGATCGTGCGCGAAGTTAGCGATGAGCTGTTGAAAAAAGGGCGCTCCCGAATCGAGGGTTCCCTTTCCCGCGCGGTCGAAAAGGGAAAGGCCACACAACAGGAGAAGGAAGCGGCTCTGGGGCGCATCACCGGCACAACCAAGCTTGCCGAGTTGTCCGATTGTGATATCGTCATCGAGGCGATTATTGAAAATATGGAGGAGAAGAGAAAGCTTTTTAAGGAGCTCGACGGTATCGTCAAACCCACGGCTATTTTCGCCTCTAACACCTCCTCGTTGCCGATTACCGATATGTCCGCCGTCACCAAGCGCGCCGCCAACTTCGTTGGTCTCCACTTTTTCAACCCCGTGCCTGTGATGAAGTTGGTGGAGGTGGTGAAAACGGTGGTCACTTCCGAGGAAGCCTTTCGTGCGGCCAAGACGTTCGGTGAAAAACTGGGCAAAACCGTGGTGGTGGCCAAAGACACTCCCGGCTTTGTGGTCAATTTACTGTTTGTACCTTACCTGCTCGACGCCGTCCGAGCCTATGAAAAAGGGGTGGCCAGCCGGGAGGATATTGACAACGGGATGAAGCTCGGGTGCGGACACCCGATGGGACCACTGGAGCTCTTGGACTTCGTCGGCATCGACACCACCTACTATATCGCCGAGATCATGTTTGACGAATTCAAGGATGACCACTACGCCGCTCCGCCCTTGATGCGCCGGCTCGTCGCCGCCGGTTTTATGGGGCGCAAAAGCGGCCGCGGGATTTACGAATACGACGAGAAAGGAAACAAAAAATAATGGACCTGCAGATTAAAATCCCCAAAACAACTCCCGAAGACAGCGGGATGACCTATAAGAACCTGTTGGTCGCCGTCGAACCGCCCGTTGCCACCGTAACCATCAACCGCCCAAGCGTTTTGAACGCTTTGAATGACGAAACCATTGCCGAGCTTTGGCTCGCCTTCCTATTGTTGGAAAAGAACGATTCTATCCGGGTGATTCTGTTGACCGGCGCGGGGGAAAAGGCCTTTGTTGCCGGCGCGGATATCAACGAACTGCGCGCCGCCGACGTCTTGCGCTCCCGCTGGAAATGCGACCAGGGGCAGGGTTTGCTTTTCAAAATGGAGGAAATGGACAAGGCCATAATTGGTGTAATCAACGGCTTCGCTTTGGGAGGCGGTTGTGAAATTGCAATGGCCACCGACATCCGTATCGCCGCCGACACAGCAAAGTTGGGTCAACCGGAAGTGAATTTGGGCATCATCCCCGGCTACGGCGGCACACAGCGGCTTCCGAGATTGGTCGGCGAAGGAAAAGCCAAGGAGCTGATTTTCACCGGTGACATCATCGACGCCGCCGAGGCGTTTCGCATCGGATTGGTGGACAAGATCGTGCCGAAAGCAGAATTGATGACGGAAGCAAAGAAGATGGCGGAAAAAATTGCCTCTAAAGGGCCGCTGGCCATCGCCGCCGCCAAGCGGGCCATCCGCAACGGGTTGGCGGCTGATTTGAAAACCGGCTGCGCCGTTGAAGCCTCCGAATTTGCTGCCCTAGCCTCTTCCGAGGATAAGATGGAAGGCACCTCCGCTTTTCTGGAAAAGCGAAAAGCGAACTTCCAAGGGAAGTAATGGATTTTGCGCTCTCGGAAGACGAGCGGCTGATTCAGGAAACCGCCCGCGAGTTTGCCCAGAAAAAGCTTTTCCCCCGCGCCCTCGAATTTGACGCCGAGGAAAAGCTGGACTTGAACGTCATCCGCGAAATGGGGGAACTGGGCTTTCTGGGCATCACCATCCCGGAGCGCTACGGCGGCGCCGGAATGGATTACATTGCCTATGCTTTGGTCGTCGAGCAATTGGCCCAGGGCTGCTCTTCCCACACCGCCGTCGTCGAGTTGCACAATTCCCTTTATGCCGGCCCTATTCTCTCCCACGGCACTGAAGAGCAAAAACAAAAATATCTTCCCGCTGTGGCCATCGGCCAGAAGCTGGGGGCTTTTGCTCTGACCGAACCGAACGCCGGCTCGGATGCCGCTGGATTGGAGACCACCGCAAAAGCGGACGGTGATTTCTACATTCTGAACGGCACCAAAATCTACGCCACTGACGCCAACTTGGCCCACTTTGTTCTGACCTTCGCCACGGTGGACAAAAGCAGGGGCTACAAAGGTATAACCTGCTTTATGGTGGAAAAGGGAACGCCCGGTTTGACGGTCGGAACCATCGAAAAGAAAATGGGATTCAAGGCCTCGCCAACCACAGAACTGCATTATCAGGACGTGCGCGTCCCAAAAGAAAACATTATCGGGCAGGTCGGCAAAGGCTTCAGCATCGCCTTGGAGGCCTTGGACGGCGGCCGCATCTCCATCGGCTGCCAGGCTATGGGGATTGCCCAGGCCGCTTTTAATCTGGCGGTGAAATACTCAAAAGAGCGCAAGCAGTTCGGCAAATTCCTGTCCGAATTCCAGGGCATCCAGTTTATGCTGGCTGATATGGCCACCGATATTTCCGCCGCCCGTAACCTCGTTTATCACGCCGCATACTTGAAATCCCGCGGCAAACCGTTCATTCTCGCCGCCTCGCAGGCCAAGTTATATGCCTCCGAAATGGCTACAAGAGTAACCCACAAGGCGATTCAAATTCTGGGCGGCTACGGCTACATCCGCGACTATCACGTAGAACGTTACTACCGCGATGCCCGCGTGACCGAACTTTTCGAGGGTACTTCCGAAATCCAGCGGCTCGTGATTGCCCGTGAACTGTTGAAAAATTTTCGTAATTGAGCCATGCGGAAAGCGATGAAAATCCCCCCTATCAAGAAACTGATTTACGACTGGAATCACGTAACCTCCGTTCCCAAGCGTAAGAAGGCCGTAAGCTTGGCGGATGAAACCTTGCGCGACGGGTTGCAATCCCCGTCCATTGTCGACCCGCCCTTAGCCAAGAAAATTGAAATCTTACACCTGATGGAGCGGCTCGGCATCCAATCCGTCGATTTGGGCCTTCCCGGCGCCGGCGTTCATGCCAAGGAACACATTCTGGCGCTGGCCAAGGAAATCGTGGCGGGCAAAATGAAAATCCGCCCTTACTGCGCCGTCCGTACTGTTCTTTCCGACCTCGAGCCGCTGGTGGAAATTTCCGCGAAGGCCGGAATTCCGATAGAAGCCGCCACTTTCATCGGCTCGTCACCGATACGGATATACGCCGAGGAATGGACCTTAAATCAGATGTTGAAACTGACCGAGGAGGCCGTCACCTTTTGCGTCAAACACAAATTGCCGGTGATGTATGTGACCGAAGACACCACCCGCGCCGCGCCGGAGGTGATCCGCAAGCTCTATACCACGGCCATCGAATGCGGCGCCAAGCGAATCACCGTTTGCGATACGGTGGGTTATGTTATCCCGCCCGGCGTCAAAGCGGTCATCAGGTTTGTCCAGCGGGTGGTCAAAAAAACCGGTGAAAAAGTGAAAATCGACTGGCACGGCCACCGCGACCGGGATTTGTCGGTGATTAACTCAATTGCCGCCGTTGAGGCTGGGGTTGACCAAGTGCACGCCACCGGTATCGGCATCGGCGAGCGGGTGGGCAACACCCCGATGGATTTGCTCCTGGTGAACTTGAAACTGGAGGGGTACATCAAGCAGGATTTGACCGCCCTGCCGGAGTATTTGCAGAAAATCTCCGAGGCCGTCGGCAAGCCGATTCCGGACAACTATCCGGTCTTTGGCAAGGACGCCTTCCGCACCGCCACCGGCGTCCACGCCGCCGCCGTGATTAAAGCCAAAAAGAAGGGGGATAACTGGCTCGCCGACCGGGTCTATTCCGGCGTTCCCGCCGGGCTTTTCGGCCGCGCCCAGCAAATCGAAGTCGGCTTTATGTCCGGCGCATCGAACGTCAACTTTTGGCTCGAGTCCCGCGGCGTTAAACCAACCCCCAAACTCGTTGCTTCTATTTTGGATCAAGCCAAGCATTCCGACCACATCCTGACCGATGAAGAAATCTGGTCTGTGGTGAAACAGAACCAGAATCATTAACGTTGTTTTTGTAGGGGCGAGGTTTCCTCGCCCGGGCGGGGCAACCCCGCCCCCACATTCCCCTAAATTGCCTTTTTCCCCCATTGTTTTTATAATCTTATAGGATGCCGCAGACCCTAAGCGAAAAGATTATATCCGAAAAAGTCGGTAATCCGGTCAAAGCCGGGGAGTTGGTCCTTTCCCCGATTGACTGGATTTACGCCCACGACCTTTCCGGCCCTCTGGCCATCTCGCAATTGGAAAAACTGGGTTTGGGGCCACTCAAGTATCCTGAACGGGTGATTTTTTATCTCGACCATTCGTCTCCGAGTTCCACGGCCATCGCCGCCACCGAGCAAAAGGTCATCCGCGAATTTACCCGTAAGCTGAACTTGAAATTCTACGACGTCGGCAGCGGCATCGCCCATCAGGTGATAATGGAGGAAACCCTGCGCCCCGGCGATTTGGTCATCGGCGGCGATTCCCACACCTGTCAGGGAGGTGCCGTGGCCGCTTTTGCCACCGGAATGGGCTCCACCGACGTGGCGATGGCGATGCTTTTGGGGCGCACCTGGCTGAAAGTGCCGGAAACGATGTGCTTTGTCTTGAAAGGGAAATTTCCCCCGGGCGTTTACGCCAAGGATGCGATGCTTTACATCATCGGCCAGATTGGCGTGGACGGCGCCACCTATCGGGCAATGGAGTTTTTGGGCCCGGCGATTGACGAAATGCCCCTCTACGAGCGCACGATTTTCGCCAATATGGCTATTGAAGCGGGGGCCAAAGTTGGCCTTTTGCCCGCCGATGAAAAAACACGCGCCTATTTCAAGGAATTCGGCCGGGAGAAAGATTACCGTCCCCTGAAACCGGACGAGGGGGCCAATTACTGCTATACGCTCGAAGTCGATTGCTCCAAACTCGAGCCGCAAATAGCAATGCCCCACAACGTGGACAACGTTAGGCCGATTTCCGCTCCAGAATTGAAGGACGTGAAAGTGCATCAGGTTTATATGGGCACCTGCACGAACGGAAGAATCGAGGACTTCCGCGTCGCCGCCAAAATTTTGAAAGGAAAGCGGGTGAACCCCAATACCCGTCTGGTTGCCACCCCCGCTTCGCGCGATGTTTATTTGAAAGGAGCCAAGGAGGGGCTCTGGCAGATTTTTGTGGAAGCCGGCGGCTTGGTGAACTCCCCCGGCTGCGGTGCCTGTCCCGGCGTGCATACCGGCATTTTGGGGGATGGGGAAAATTGTCTTTCAACGATGAATCGCAACTTCAAAGGCCGGATGGGAAATCCCAAGGCGTTTATTTATCTGGCAAGTCCGGCGGTCTGCGCCGCTTCGGCACTGACGGGGAAGATTACCGACCCGAGGAATTCTGTATGAAATTCAAAGGCAAATCCTGGCTTTTTGGCGACGACATCTCCACCGATTTGATTTTCCCCGGCCGTTATGTGCATCTTTTATCCAACATCCCCGAACTGGTCAAACATACGCTGGAAGACGCTCGCGCCGACTACGCAGCCGGAGTAAAGCCCGGCGATTTTGTCGTGGCGGGCAAAAACTTTGGAATGGGTTCTTCCCGCGAGCAGGCGGCGACTATTATCAAGCAGTCCGGCGCCTCCGCCGTTTTGGCCAAGTCCTTCGCCCGGATTTTTTTCCGCAACTCCATCAACAACGGCCTGCCGGTGGTGGAAGTGGATACTTCCGGAATCGAGGAGCAGGATGAATTGGAACTGGACTTGAAAGCCGGCGTTTTGAAGAATTTGACCAAGGGTTTTGAGCGCCGCTTCGCCCCCCTCCCGCCGATTATGACCGAGATTCTAAACGACGGCGGCCTCGTCGCCCACATCAAAAAGCACGGCGATTTTCATTTGTAAATTGTAGGAGCAATTCATGAATTGCCCCTACGAGCGGGTTTTAAGCCCGTTCCTAAAAAAACCTCCCTACCTCTCGACTTTTTTCAACCGCGCATTCGGTCGGTACTCCCGCCCCACTTTGGCCACCGGTTTCCCTTCGACCAAGACCACATCGGCGGTGAAATCGAAATTGCCAGACAAAATCCAGCTCCCCACCGCGTAGGAATCGACCGGGACTTTTGATTCTTCGAACCATTTGATTTTATTCGGATTGAACCCGCCGGAGACCACGATTTTGACGTACGAAAATCCTTCTTTGTCCAGCGCCTCGCGCACTTTGAGAACGAGCGAGGGATTGACGCCCCGCAGCTTGGCTTCCGCTTCGGCTGAATGCCCGCCGACTTCCGCCGCCAGCGAGTAGTCGATTAACATTTCGGAAGTATCCAGCCGCACCCCCCAGAGCTTTTGACCCAGCTTGCGGGCCACGGCAACCGATGTGGCCGGGCAGTTGTTGTCGAAATCGACCAAGGAAATCACCGGAACGTCCGGAATGTATTGGGAAAATTTCTCTGTGGCCAAGACCGTGTTCCCGTCGTAGGCGGCAATCAAGGCGTGGGGCATCGTCCCCAACCCCCGGTCGCCGTACCAGGCCGCCATGGCATCCGTAGCAACTCCTTTGGCACCGCCTATCATCGAGGCGTAGCCATCCCCGCCCTGCGCGGCAAAATGGTCGAAGCGGTCGGCAAAAAATAAAACCGGTTTCCCCTTCGCGGCTTCCACCACGGCGCGGGTGTTGGAGGCGACTTTGGTGCGTCGCGCCAGAACGCCCAAATAAACCGATTCGAGGTGTGCGAAGTAGGACAAATCTCCCTCGATGGTCATTGCCGTCTCCCAGCTCCCAACTGGTTCGCCATCGGCCAGCGAACGAACATCCAATTCGGAGAATTTGGAGACCCACAAATCATCCAACCTCCTAATTAACTCGGTTCTCTCTGCCGCCGATTTTAAGTAGCCGTCGTAGTCGTGAACGGCCAATTGCTGGCGGATGAGTTTTTTCATCTCCACATAGCGGTCAAAAAGGGGATAGACGGCTTCGGCGTTTTTGTAGTAACCGGAGGCGGTTTTCAAAATCGCAATCGCCTCATCCGTTCCGCAGACAACCGCTTTCTCCCGCTTTTGAAAAACCTGCATCAGGCATCGGACGTGGCGGTTGTCTTGTTCCAAAATCCGCTTGGTACGCCAAAAGTAAACCCCGGAGCGGTATCCCCGGCGCAGTTCCACAACGGGGAGATCGAATACGGAAGGGTCGAGGCGCATCGTACCGTCAAAATAATATCCCTCTCCAACTTCGGAAAGCGCACGCTGTAAAATCACCAAATCAACTATGGGAAACTTCCCATAGTCCCGGCTCCAAAATGGAAACATTTTGCATCCTGCAAGTGTTACCCTTGCGTAGTAGGAAATGAAAGCAACGTACCACATTCCCATACCAGGCCAGCACAAGCCGTTGAAAACAAAGGTCTTGGGCAATTTGCCCGATTTGGTACGGGGGTTGCTAAAAAGGAGGGTGGAAAAGGAGTTGGAGCAAGCTATGAAAGACCACGTTAAATTTTTCTTGGGGCTCGCAATTGTCGGGGTGGTGCTTTTGGTGTTAGGCCACTCGGCCGCCGCCAATTCGGAGATTAAAAACTTCGATGGCAAGGGCGCGTTGTTCGCCGCCTACGCCGCCGTCTTTCTGGGCTTGGTGCTTCTGGCCGGCGGCGGGGCCGGGCTTGCCTACGTTATAAAGAAGATTCTTGATCAAAAGATATTCGAGCCGCTCAAAAACCGGCTGAAGTTTTAAGTTTCCTCCTGCGCCCAAGCTCGACAACCGGGCGGACAACAAAAAATCCCCGCTTTCGTCAGAAAGCGGGGATTCGTTTTTATCCGATGGCGAATTTACGCTCCCTGCCTGGCCTCCTGCCGTTTCAGGCGAATCACATTGGTCGCCTGCGGCCCTTTGGGCCCTTGGGACAGCGTGAACTCCACCTCTTCCCCTTCCATCAGGGTCTTAAAGCCGTCCGAAGCGATCGCGGTATAGTGCACGAAAATATCCGGCCCCCCCCCTTCCTCGATGATGAAGCCGAAGCCCTTTTTCTCGTTGAACCATTTCACCTTCCCCCGTGACACGCGTTCACCTCCTCGCGGCTTGGAAAAAATCCCAAAAACCTTGTCAAAAATACCCATACGCCTTCTTTCTGTGAGATATTTGATAAAACGAAGCTTTTACGTCCAACCCGCCTCCAACTCCGGTTAAAAAATTAATGTCTACTTCCTACTTCCAAACCACCGCTAATGCTTTTCAACAGCCCACTGCGCCAATAAATTTCACGTTCCGGCTGGTTTTTGTCAAGGAAAATGTTGGCTTCCTTGCTTAATTGGGCTTAATACTGTAAAACTTCCAACGATGCAGCTCCCACCGGGTAGCCCGGAGCCCCTGCTCCAGGGCGGCCAATTAATCCCGCAACACTTTAAGCGAGGCGTACTTGGCGAAAAGCTTTTTGGTCTCGCCGGAGGAAAAGCGAACCCACACGCGCAAGGCCTCCCCCTCTCCTTCCGTCCCCAAAACCTGCCCCTGGCCAAAGGTCGGATGCAGAATTTGGCTCCCCGTCCGCAACCGGGTGGAAACCGAATCCTCCGAGCGCGCCCGGTTAGCGGCGCGGGGATACGGTTTGTCGAAAAGCGATTGTCCTCGGTATTTTTCCGGATAGGCCAGCCCCTCCCGCTTGACTAAATCGGCCGGGATTTCGTCCAAAAAGCGGGAAGGTAGATTGAACGTTTCCCCAAATCGGTGCCGCCGGGAGCAGAAGGAAAGGGAGACCTTCTTTTTGGCCCGGGTCAACCCGACGTAAAAAAGCCGCCGTTCCTCCTCCAGCTCGGCCGGGTCGGAAAGCGTGCGCGAAAGGGGAAAAAGCCCCTCCTCCAGCCCGGCCAAAAAGACCATCTCGAACTCCAGCCCCTTGGCCTGGTGCAAAGTCATCAAGGTGACGGCCGAAGTGGCCGGATCCCACCGGTCCAAATCGGTGAGCAGGGCGACTTCGCCCAAAAAATCGCTCAACGTTCCCTCCGAATTCCGCTCCAAAAATTCGTACGCCGCCGCTGCCAGTTCCTGCGCGTTTTCCAAGCGCCCCTTCTGGTCGGCCTTGTCCTCTTCCGCCAGCATTTCCGCCAGACCGGAACCTTCAAGCACCCGCAGAATGAATTCGTTAACGGGCAATCGGGTTTTCAATCCGTTCATCTGTTCAAAAAATTTGACCAGTCCGGCAATGGCGTTTTTTGTCTTTGTAGACACCCCTTCAATTTCCGAAACTTTCTTGAAAGCATCCCAAACGGACATATTGCGGGCATTCGCCCACTCGGTGATTTTCTTCAAACTCTCCTTGCCGATGCCGCGGGCAGGGACGGAAAGCAGCCGCTCGAACGCCACCAGGTCCGCCTGGTTTTCGATGAATTTCAAATAGGCCAGCAAATCCTTCACTTCCTTCCGCTGGTAGAAGCGGACGCCGCCGACTAAAATGTAGGGCAACGCCCGGTAGCGAAAGGCATCCTCCAAGGCCCGGCTTTGGGCGTTGGTGCGGTATAAGACCGCTACTTGCGAAAGCGATACCCCCTTTTTGGTAAGCTGCTCCACTTCTTGGGAGATAAAAAAACCCTCCTCCGCCTCGTCCGCCGCTTGGTAACAGAACAACTGCTCCCCGGTCTCGCCGGAAGTCCACAAACTTTTCCCTTTCCGCAGCCGGTTTTTGGCCACCACGGCGGAGGCGGCGGAGAGGATGGTCTGCGTGGAGCGGTAGTTCTGCTCCAGCAGGATGATTTTGGTCTCCGGAAAATCCTTTTCAAAATCAAGGATGTTGGAAAGCCGCGCCCCCCGCCAGCCGTAAATCGACTGGTCGTCGTCCCCCACGACGAAAAGATTGCGGTGCCGTCCGGCCAGAAGCTTTAAAAGCCGGTACTGGGCGAAATTGGTGTCCTGGTATTCATCCACAAGGATGTAGCCAAACCGCCCCTGCCAGCGGGCCAAAATGTCCGGGTTGTTTGCCAGAACCTGATGCGCTTTCATCAATAAATCGTCGAAATCCATCGCTCCGGCGGCCAAAAGCTCCTTTTGGTAGCTGCGGTAAACCTCCCCCACCCAGCGGTCCATCGGGCTTTTGGTCCAGCGGGCAAAATCCTCCGGCTCGACTAATTCCGATTTGGCATCGGAAATTTTTGCCAGAACCCGCCCCGCCTCCTTACTTTCCCGCCCGAAGGAATTCAAAACCTTCTTGATGACCGCCTGCGAATCCTCCTCGTCGTAGATGGAAAAACCGGAGGGATAGCCGATGGCGGGCGCCTCATCCCGCAGCATCCGCGCGCAGAAGGAGTGGAACGTGGTGACCCAGGGAACGGAAACCCCCAACAACTTCTTCACCCGCTCTTTCATCTCCCCGGCCGCCTTGTTGGTGAAAGTCATCGCCAAAACGCCGTGCGGCGGTACCAGACCGGAGGAAATCAAATGGGCGATGCGGAAGGTCAAAACCCGCGTCTTGCCGCTTCCCGCGCCGGCCAAAACCAAAACCGGCCCCTCCGTCGTCATCACCGCCTCTTTTTGCGGTGGGTTCAACGAATCAAGCAAATCAACCATCGGTTTTGCATCCGCCAAAAAACTCATGGAAAACTCTTTTCTGGAACAGCACCTATTGTGACCCGGCCCTTTTGACCTTTGACCATTGCCCCCGCCCCGATAATGGAATCCTCCAAAACCGATTGGCTGACGGTGGCTCTCTCGCTGACAATCGAGTTGCGCAAGGTCGAAGACCGCACCGCCGCCCGTTCGCCGATGGAAACAAAAGGGCCGATGCTGGAGGATTCTACAACCGCCGAGGAGGCGATAAAGCAGGGGGGCGTAATTGTTGCACCTTGCCGGGTGGACGGCGATTCTATACGGGAAAGCAGATGCCGGTTCGTTTCCAAAAGCGTCTCCGGCTTGCCGCAGTCAAACCACCCCTCAACCCAGAGGGGACGGAAGGCCGCCCCCGTTTTAATCATCTTCGAAAGTCCGTCGGTAAGCTGCCATTCCCCGTTCACCCCCGGCTGCCCCGCCACCAAATCGGACAGGCATTTTTTGAACTGTTCCAAGTCCCGAATGAAATAAGGGCCGACAATTGCGAAGTTGCTTTTCGGTTGGTGCGGCTTTTCCTCCAATCCGGAAATTCTTCCATCCTGCAAGGTAGCGATTCCAAACCGCCTCGGGTCGTCAACCTCCTTCAACCCGAGCAGATTCTCTTTGGCCTGCAAAACCGGCTTCCAGTCCAGCTCCAAGACGGTGTCTCCCAAAAGAATCAAAAGAGGCCCACGCTCCACATAGGGTAAAGTCAAATTCACGGCATATCCCAGCCCGGCCGGTTTATCCTGCACAACAAAGCGGGTTTTTGTTTTTGTGCGGGAACGGAGGTATTCCTCAATCCTCTCCTTCTTGAACCCGACCACAAAGATGAGTTCTTCAACCGGCAGCCCTTCCAAACTGCGCAAAAGATGTCCCAGAATGGTATCCCCGGCCACTTCCAAGAGTGGCTTGGGAACGGAATCGGTGAGCGGCCGCATCCGCACCCCCTTCCCGGCCACCGGGATTACGACTTTCATACTCTTTCCAGTCGTCCTTTCAAGTAGTCAATGACTGCTACCGGCTTGGGGTTGACCCCGTTCAGGACGGCGAGATAATAGCTCGCAAAATCTCCAAGCAGAACGGTGTAGAACATCCGCTCCAGAACACTTTCCCCTTTGGAGGTCGCCTTAATCACCGGAATTTTTTTCTTTTTGAGAACATCCTCCACGATTTTCATACGCGCGGCGATGCGCGGATGGTCATCCTCGTCCTGCAAAAAAACCGCCGCCAACCTCCCCGCCAAGTGTTTCAAAACGCCGAATCCCACCAGTTCGTTGTGGTTGAACTCCGGAAAGACGTTGGCAAACGCCAGCTGCTTGGCGTTTTCGCAAATCTGCCCCTTCCATCGCACGGCCACCGGCTCCATAAGGTCGGCCCCGGCATACACCAGCGGAACCTTGCCAAAAAGTGCCGCCGCCAGCCTTTTCGCTTCGTTTTTCGCTAAAGCCGTTTCCCGCTCCCATTTCCTAATCTCTTCCGAAAGAAAATCAGCCAAACTCAAAATCTCCTCGGAGAAATCCCGGATCAAACCGGCTTTTCCAAGCACGAGCAAAACCGGCACAAACGAAAAGCCGAGCGCGGCGCGCGGCGGATAGCCGGATGGAATGGTGATGATCGGCCGCCCACTGGCACGGAAAGCCAGCTTTCCGCCGGTGGTGATGGAGACAATTTCCGCCTGCTTCTGTCTGGCAGCTTCAAAAGCGGCAAGGGTTTCCTCCGTGTTACCGGAATAGCTCGAAGCGAACACCAAAGTTTCCGGTCCGACAAAAACGGGCAGGGTATAATGCCGGAGGACGTGGAAGGGGATGTTTAATTTTTGCGACAAAAACGTCCGCGCCAAATCCCCTCCGATGGCCGACCCCCCCATCCCCGCCAAAACGATATGGCTCGGGCGAAAGCCGCCTCGCTGCCATTCAAAGCGCTGGGCGATTTCCACCGCCTGCCGGAGCTGCGCCGGGAAATCGACCAGCAGTTTGTAAAAATTGTCAGGGTCGGCTTTTTGGTACCACGCCGGGCTCCCCAACCTCTTCAAGTCCATCCGGCTCACCGGCTCCCCACCGGAAAGGCTCTCCTCAATTCCCGCTTCACCTCCTCCGCCGTGGAAAGCGAAAGAAGTTTTTTAACCGTCCGCGCCGCCTTTTTCGAATCCACCTGTGCCAATGTCTTTTTCGTCTCAACCAGCGCGGACACCGGCACGGAAAGCTCGGTTATCCCCATTCCTGCGAAAACAAAAACCCCCCACGGAAGGGCCGCCATCTGCCCGCAGACCGAAACCGGCCTCTTGAACTTTTTTCCGGCGGCGGCAATCCTAGCCAACAAACGGAGGACGGAGGGATGAAACGGCTCATAGTAGTCCGCCACCTTCGGGTTGCTCCGGTCCACCCCCAGCGTGTACTGGATCAAGTCGTTGGTGCCGATGGACAGAAAATCCGCCGCCCGGGCAAACTCCGTCGCCAAAATGGCCGACGACGGCAGTTCCATCATAATCCCCAGCGGAATTTTCTTATTCACTCCGGAAAAAATTCTTCGGGCGGCCTGGAATTCCTCCAAAGACCCCACCATCGGCAGCATCACCTTCAGGCGCCCTTCCGGGGCTGCTTCCGAAAGCGCCGAGATCTGGCTTTTCAGAATGGCGGGGTAATGGAGCAAAAGCCGCACTCCCCGCAGCCCCAAGGCCGGGTTTTCCTCCCGTTCCTGCCCCAAAACCTTTTCCGCGCCGAAATCGAACGCCCGCACGGTGACCTCGAGGGGAAAAATTTTGCTCAATAGGTCGGCGTACGCCTCCTTCTGGGTCTCCGGCAGGGGAAAGCCGGAAGTTCCCGACGCCAAAAATTCGCTGCGGAAAAGCCCAACCCCTTCCGCTCCTGATTTTTTTGCCTCCTCCCATTCCTCGATGGTCTGCAGATTGGCCAGAACCCAAACCCGTTTCCCGTCCTTCGTTCGCCCCTCCCGCCCGGCCCAGACGGCCCGCTCTTTTTGTTTTCGCGTCCGCTCGGCCAAAAATTTCTGATAAGACCGCCGCTCCTTCTCCCCGGGGGAGACCACCACTTCCCCCGCCTTCCCGTCCACGAACACCGTATCTCCTCCTTCGATTTGCTCGATCTGTTCGCCGACGACCGCCACCGGCAGCCCGAGGGAAGCCGCGCACAAAACCAGATGGGAGGTGCCCCCCCCCTCAGCCAAAACGAGACCGCAAAGCCGTTCTGTCGGATAACGGAACAAATCAAGAGGGGAAAGATTCCGAGCCACCAAAACCGCCTCCTCCGGCAGGGCCGGGGAATGGTTCGCCTCCGGCGAAAGGAGGTTCAAAACGTGCCGCACCACTCCGCGCAAATCGGAGCTCCGGTCATGGATGTAGTTGTTTTGCGACGCCTCGAGCGCTTTGGAGGTTTTCTCCGTCTCCTCCCAGTAGGCCCAGAAGGCGGAAAGCCGTTCTTTCTTGATGCGCTCGGCGACCGTGTTGTTCAGGGTCCGGTCTTCCAAAATCCATTTCTCGAAGTCCACCAGTTCACCCGCCTCGGCGCCGATTCTGCGCCGGTCTTTGGTCAGCGTTCCGAATTCTTTCTGCGCCAAACTGATGGCCCGCTCGAACCGCTCCACCTCTCGCTCCGTCTGTTGGGCGGGGATGTGGCGGCGGGGGAACACCAGCCGGGCGTCCACCAGATATGCCGTCCCTAGTCCCACACCGGGAGCTGCGCCGATTCCCTTAAGCTCTTTTCTCATTCCTCACCAAATTTGCTCGCAAACACCGCCGCGACCGCCGCCGCCGCCGCCTCTTCGTCCGGCCCCTCGGCGATGATGACGATGGTGCTCCCCATCTCCGCCGCCAGCATCATCACCCCCATGATCGATTTGGCGTTCACTTCCAATCCGTCTTTGGAAAGCTTGATTTCCGATTTGAACTGGCTCGCTTTCTGCACGATTTGCGCCGCCGGCCTGGCGTGCAGCCCCAGTCGGTTTACCACCGTTATTTCCTTTTTTACCACCGTCAAATCGCCCGCACGAACTGCTGCCCCGCCAGGCGTTTCACGTGTCCTTTCAGCTCAAGCCCGGTTAAAATTGAAAAACATTCTGAAACCGGTAGTGCCGCTTTGGTCGAAAGTTCGTCGATTAAAACCGGCTGCCCCGCGGCAAGCAGGTCAAAAAGCACCCGTTCCTCTCTTTTCAAATCGATGGCGACAGTCGGTCGCTCCGCCATCGGCGCAACGGTGAGATTTAGCTCCTTCACCACATCTTGCGCACAAGTGACCAGAGCGGCTGACGATTTACGAATCAACCGGTGCGTCCCAACCGAATTGGGGGAATCCACCCGCCCCGGCACCGCCATCACTTCCCGCCCTTGGTCCAGCGCCTGTTGCGCGGTGATTAACGCCCCCGACCCCTCCGGCGCTTCCACGACCACCACGCCGAGCGAAAGCCCGCTGATGACCCGGTTCCGCTTGGGAAAATTTTCCGGCGTGGGGGGGGTGCCGTTGGCAAATTCGGTCAAAACCGCGCCCTGCGTCGGAATTTTTTCCAGCAGTTTGCGTGCCCGCGCGGAAATCACCGAATCGAAACCGCCCCCCAAAACCGCAATCGTCCGGCCGCCGGCACGCAAAGCCGCCTCATGGGCGAAGGAATCGATCCCTTGTGCCATCCCGGAAACGACGGTAATACCCATTCCCGAAAGCTCGAACGCCATCCGGTCGGCCACTTGCTTGCCGTACGGCGAAAAGGTGCGCGTCCCGACGATGCCGACCGCTTTTTTATCTTCGGGAACGAGTTCCCCGCGGCAAAAAAGAACCGGCGGCGGGTCAAAAATCTCGGCCAACTGCTCCGGATAATCCGGCTCGCTCAAAAGCAAAAACTTTTCTCCCGATTTTAAAATCTTCTCCGTTGTTTCATCCGCTTTCTTGTAATCAATGCGCAAAATCCCCTCCGCCGTCTCCGGCCCGACGCCATCCACCTGCAAAAGCTCGCTGCGCGAGGCGTTCAAAACCGCCTGCACACTGCCAAAGTGCCGGTATAAATCCCGCGCCCGCACCTCCCCCACATTGGAAGCGGAAAGCAGGGCCGCCCAGCCGAAAAGCTCGTCCCTACGATTCTTTTCCATTTTCTCCGAGTTTGTAAATTTTCTTGCCAACCGCTTGCATCAAATCCTCGGTACCTTTATGCTGAAAGGCGGAAAGTAAAAAGGCCTTCCCTTCCCAGCTCTTTTTCAAAGCCGCCGCCTCCGCTTTGGAGAGCAAATCAATTTTGTTCAGCGCCACCAGGAACGGTTTTTTGACCAGCTTCGGCTCGAACTGCGCGAGTTCATTTTTCAATTTCTTCAAATCCTCGGCCGGTGAAGGGGAAGAGGCGTCCAATAGGTAGATCAAGAGCCGAGTCCGCTCGATATGCTTCAAGAATCGGTGTCCCAACCCCTTTCCCAGGTGCGCCCCTTCGATAAGCCCCGGCAAATCCGCCAGAACGAAGCTCCGGTGATGATCGGTCTGAACGATGCCCAGGTGCGGTATCAGCGTGGTGAAGGGATAATCCGCCACCTTCGGCCGGGCCGCGGAAACGGCCGAAAGCAGGGTGGACTTGCCGACGTTCGGAAAGCCGACCAGGCCGACATCCGCCAGAAGTTTCAGCTCCAGAACAAGTTCTTTTTCCTCTCCCGGTTCCCCTTCTTCCGAAAACTGCGGCGCCCTCCGCCTCGGCGTGGCAAATCGGGCGTTTCCCCGCCCGCCGCGTCCTCCTTTGGCAAGCAGCACGACCTGTCCCGGCTCGGTCAAATCCGCCAGGATTTCGCCTGTTTTTTTGTCCCGGATGACCGTCCCCACCGGCATTTCGATAAAGACATTTCCCCCCCCCAAACCGGAGGCGTTTTTGCCGCTGCCGTGCATCCCCCGCCCGGCCCGGTAGAACTTTTTGAATTGACAATCGATGAGCGTAGCGAGCTGACTGTTGGCCCGGGCAAATACCGAGCCCCCCGCTCCCCCGTCTCCGCCGGAAGGCCCCCCCTTGGGGACGAATTTTTCCCGCCGGAAGGCGATCATTCCCGAACCGCCCGCCCCGGCCACCGCTCTGATTTCGGCATAGTCGATAAACATAGATTCAACAATTGATTAAGGCGCACTTCGCCCATCAATAAAAGAAAAGAAAATCACGGGTAAAAAGCAATTATGACGATTCTGAATGGAAGCCGACTCTGCTAAAAAGTCCGCGAAAAGCGGAAGGTCAACCGCAGCGGGTTGTTGTTGAGCGCTTTGGCCAAATCAAACCGCAAAAAGCCGCCGAATTTGAACCCCAGCCCGATGTTGTATTTAAAGGGCTGGCCGCTCCAGAACTCCGGGTCGCCGGAACGGGGGGAGGTTTTCCCCCAGTCGAAAAACAAAACGGGGGTGGGAACGAAAGTTTGGTCGATGAGCCGGGCATGGTATTCGAAATTCATCAAAACCATCCGGTCGCCGTAAAACTCTTTGAAGCGGTAGCCGCGCAAAGTTCCGATGCCCCCTAAAAAGAAAAGCTTTTGCAAAGGCAGGCGGTGGATGGAGGTGCCATAGACGGCGTGCAAAAGCGCCGTGTGCCGGGGAACGATTTGCTGAATCCGCTCGAAGCGAAGCACAATGCGTGAGTAATCCCGCTCCTTTTTCAAAACACCTCCCGCCAACTCCCATTCCGCCTTGGCCCACCAGCCGGTTTTTGGGTCTTCCGGGTCGTCCCGTGTGTCGAAGCTGTATTCCAACGTCAACGTGGCAATTTCAGCGTTGAAATCCGCGGCATAGGCGGCAAGCGTTTCCGCCGGGAGCGTGGAAAAGTTTTCGCGGAAACGCTTAGGCCCGCGCAGAATCGACCAGTTGGTCTCCTTCTTGAGCGCCTTGTATTCGTTGACGCTGTAGTTCACTTTGACCTGGTGAATCTTTTTGTACTCCTGCCCGGCAAAAACCGAAACCCCTTCTTTTTCCGTGTAATCCATAAAGTCCGCGCGCATAAAAAGCGTAGCAAAGCTGTTTTCCACTTTTCCCAGAACCCATTCATCCTGCGACCAGGTCCGGCGAAAAGCGGAGGCGCCGAAGGAGAGCGGGTGCGTATCAAAAAGTTTTTGCGAGAAGCCGACGTCGTAGAGCCAGCGGTCGCGGGAAAAGGCATGCCCGCCGCCGGCCCACAACCGGGAATTCAAGTCCCCCGACTTGTAGCCGACTTTGATGTTCAAGTTGAAGCCGTCGACGCGGTTGTAGGCGCCGGAAAAGGAGAGCGCCCCGAACTCCGGCTCTTCGAAGTAGCGCCGCTTGGGGTGTTCCTCCTGGCTTTCCCGCGCCAGTTGCCCGTATATGACGGCCCCCTCTTTTTGAAAAACCTCCCCGCCGATGACGATGACGTCGCCGTGGACGACCGCTTCTTCTCCGAGGCGGCAGGCCCCCAGAAAGAGGATAACGTCGCCGCCGACCTCCCCTTCGATTTGCGCCTCGCCGCCGATGGACACGAGATTCCCTTTTAGATATTCCCCGGCGGCCACGGCGGCCGGCTGCACCAAAGCCAGACGGTCGTGGGGGCCGAGGGCTTGAGATTTTTGGATGGGGGCCGTTTCGTTGAAGCGGACGTTGACCGAAAGACTCTCGACGGCTGCAGCGGGCTGCCACTCGCCGCCGACCAAAACGCCGGAGGGAGAAATGACCAACGTGGTGTCCAGCCAGACCCCCTCGCTGTCGGCAACGGTATTGTACGGGGTCAAAACCAAACTGTCGCGGCCGTCGAGCGTGTAAAAAGCCACTTTTTCCGGCTCGACCAATAGCCGAAGCTTCGTCCCCTGTGCGATTAGTAAAGATGGAAAAAGTAAAGAAAGCCCCAAAACGAAAATGAGGCGAACTTGACCTTTCACCATTCGTTCCAGCGCTTTTTCATCCGGGTGGAATTTACAACGGTCAGCCCTTCCGCTCAACTAAAATTTTGGCTTTTTCCCCGGCAAACCGGTTGAACCACGCTGCCGTCCGCTTGGGCGGACGGTATAGATAGGCGGCGAGCGTGCCCAAATACATTGCCAAGGTGAATCCATCCACGAAAGCCGGGCCAATACCTTCGTGGATAAATTTGCGGAGGTAGTGGAGAGCAAAACCCTCGACAAATGCCGAATCCGTGCCCATTCGCAAATAGAATTCTGCAATACTCAACGGACAATTCATCCCGAATCGAGGCAAAAGAGCAATCAAAATAACTGAAACAAGATGAACAGTCCGAAACTGGAACCAATCGAGAAATTGTCGATGGACGAAAAAAGCGGCTACCGTCCAGATGAAGACAAGAACCGTGTACAAGACCCAAGATATGTGAACGGTCGCAATTTGATTTGCTAAAAATTCGTTCACACTGATTGCATTCATAGCAACGAGACAACATTACATATAATACAAGAAAACAGCCCTCTACATTTAACGCAGTCAGCAGTGGGTCTTTTCGCCCCCAGCACAAACATCCCGAAGGCCAAAACAAGGATAGCCACCCGCATAGAAAATAAGCGTCTCATTTTTATCACCTCCTTTTCTGCATTATGTTTTCAATTCCTCCACCGAATTTTGACCAAACGCTGGCCTCCCCTCTTCCTAAGTATTGGAATTGGGGAGGCCAGACAGGAAAACTGGCGGCGCTCAAAAAATTGTGTTCACGCCGCATTTAAGGCAATTGAGAAATCCGTGACAGTTCCAACAAGGCCAGTCCGGGAAAATGATCGGCCTTTTGGCTCCGACCACGAACATCCCCAATGCTAAAACCAGGGTGGCGGCCTTTAATGAAAACAATCGCTTCATTTTCTCTCACCTCCTTTCGAGGAAACATACTTCCAATCCTCTTCCAATCCTTTAATCATTGCCGGAAAGGCCAACTTAAAAATCATTTTCATCACAGTTTTATTCCCTTTTGTTAAAAAACCCCTTTCGCCCGGTTCAACGTACATCAAGTAATTTTCCTTGATGGTCAGGATAGTAGGATGGTATGGCTTCGAACCCAGTTTTTTCAATCGCAGAGGATGCTTGAGACGATAGACGGGAAAAGCAGTCTTAAGTTTTGTAAGTGCTTTTTTCAAGGAATCGGCTGAACGGCGGGGTTCCTTGAAATCCGGCATAATAAAAATGTCGCAGTTCCAATCCTCCGGGAATTTGCTTTCAGACAGGTGCTCCTGGCAAGAAACAATTGACATCCGGGAAGCAACCAAAAATACCTCAAACCCCCATTCATTCTCCACTTTGCTTCTAAGTTCACTTAAAATTTCCACATACCTGCGAGAATCCTCTTCCCAGGGGTCGAAAAAGATGACCATGCCATATTTCTTAAAGGTAGTAGTATCGATATATATTACCTTTCCCCACTCGCCCACCGGGTAAATGCCAAAAGTCGGAATCAAAGCCGAGTCGCGTATGGTTATGGCCCCGGTGGTATCACCGATAAGCGTGTCCAAGGGGGGCATCGGGGGCCATTCCTTTTTGTCGGCGAAGGCCGAGGTGAGCCAGAAAACCTCCAGCAGAACCGTCAAAACCCACCATTTCCAATTCATAGCGCCTCCTTCACTTCCTTGTCCGCCAAAGCTTGGGGAATATTCTTAATGGTATCCACGAAAAACACCCGGCCATCGTACGGGTTCAAAAATAACTGCAAGCCGGTTTTTGCAAAAGGGTTGCCTTCGCAATCACACCGTTCGACTTCAAGCCGAACCAAATGATAGAAGGCGGAATCGGCGGGGCGGTAGTGCAGGGAAAAATCCCAGCCATAAGAATAATCCCTCGCTTTTGCCTCGGAAATGAGCCGTCGGGCTTTGGGGTGTGCCTCGGCTTGGCGTTTAACCTCCTCAAAGGACAAAACGGGGAATCTTCCATTATGTTTGGGCCAGTCCACCGTTTTTTGAACACCCAAGCCCCTTTCCTTAGCCATCGCCGGTTTTTTGCCCTCAAGCAGCCCGAACCGCCGGGCGGCGGAACTGGCCACAAAGCTTATCACGAGAATGTTAAAGACTACAGAGGCGGTCAAAAGAACCCTCTTGGCCCTTTTCCAGAACCTGTCCCACGTGTGCTCCTGCCAAAGCATACGGGGAATAAAAAGAGAGGGGTGAAAACGGAAGTCAACGCCAAAATTTTGGCGTTTAGCGCCAAATTTTTGGCAGTTGGGAGTTAGAGGGTTATTTTGTAGCGCTTGATTTTGTAATGCA
>DATLYY010000076.1 GCA_035574275.1 Verrucomicrobiia bacterium | reverse complement strand
AAAACCCGCCCCTACAAAAACCAAAAATTAAAACGGGCGAGCACGAGGTTCGCCCCTACAAAGGCATTTCCTGCTTGACAGGGGAATTGAGGGGGGTAATATCCCGTAGATGTTGAAGAAGGTTATTCCGATACTGGTTTTGGCGGTCGGGCTGCTTTTTGTGCTCATCTATGTTCAACTCACCAAAAATTCCAACAAAGAAGGGGTACTTTCGGGGTCGGGGACGATTGAGGCGACCGAGGTGGAGATTTCCTCCAAGCTGGCGGGGCGGATTGAGGTCATCACCAAGGAGGAAGGGGATTCGGTGGCCAAAGGAGAGCTTTTGGCGCAGTTGGAGCACAAGGAGCTTTCGGCCCAGTTGAAAGTGGCGGAGGCGACCATCAAGATGACCGGCGCGCAGATTGCGCAGGCCAGAACCAATCTTAAAAATTTAGAGGACAACTTGAAGCGGATCGAGGCGCTTTACAAATCCGGCTCGGCCACCCAGCAGCAGTTGGAGGATATCCAGACCAAGGTGGACGGGGCGCGGGACCAGGTGCGGAGTTTGGAGTTTTCGCGGGAGCAGGCGGCGGCGCAGAAAAACTACATTCAGGCCCAAGTGGACAACGCCAAAATTTTTGCGCCCATATCGGGGCGCATCATCAAAAAGACGGCCGAAGAGGGGGAGACGGTTTTTCCCGGCTCGCCGATTTTGACTTTGGCGGATTTGTCCAAAGTTACTCTGAAAATTTATCTCAAGGAAACGGAGGTTGGGCTGGTCAAACTGGGACAACCGGCCAAGGTCAAAGTGGATTCCTATCCTGACGAGGAATTTTCCGGGAGCGTCTCCTTTATTTCACCAGTAGCCGAGTTCACCCCCAAAAATATCCAAACAAAAGATGAGCGGGTGAAGCTGGTTTTTGCGGTCAAAATCACCATTCCGAACCCGGAGGAAAAGCTCAAGCCGGGGCAGCCGGCGGACGGGGAGATTTTGATCGCCCCTGCAAGTTGATGCCTTCCGCAATTGCAGTAAAAGATTTAGTCAAAAAGTTTGCCGAAACGACCGCCGTGGACGGGCTTTCCTTTTCCGTCGAACGCGGGGAAATTTTCGGGCTTGTCGGGCCGGACGGGGCGGGGAAGACCACGACGATGCGGATGCTGGTCGGCGTTCTTTTACCCTCCTCCGGCACGGCGGAGGTGGCGGGTTTTGACATCGTCCGCCAGGCGGAGGAAATCAAGAAACGAATCGGGTATATGTCGCAAAAATTCTCTTTGTACGGGGAGCTTACCGTGCAGGAAAATCTGGATTTCTTTGCCGATTTGTACCTCGTTCCCCAGCGGGAAAAAGCGGAACGGCAGAAGCGGCTTTTGCAGTTTTCCAAGCTGGGGCCGTTTGTTTCCCGGCAGGCGCGGCACCTTTCCGGCGGGATGAAGCAGAAGCTGGGGCTTTCCTGCGCTTTGATTCACACGCCGGAAATTCTGTTTTTGGACGAACCGACCACCGGCGTGGACCCGGTTTCGCGGCGGGAGCTTTGGGAAATCGTGTATGATTTGCTGGAAGAGCAGGTCACCGTTTTCGTTTCCACCCCCTATATGGACGAGGCGGAGCGCTGCTCGCGGGTGGCCTTTATCCACCATGGGAAAATTCTGGCTTTAGACGACCCGAAACGGTTGAAGGCCACCAGTGAGCGGGAGGTGTTTGAAGTCAAGATTAAAAATCCCCGACAGTGGCGGGAGCGTTTGGAGGGGCTGCCCGGGCTTTTGGAACTGGAGATATTTGGGGATAAGCTGCACCTTTCGTTTGCCAAGGGAGAAATGCAGGAAAAGGCGGTGGCCGAGGCGTTGTCCCAGAAAGGGGCAACGGCAGACTCGGTCCGCCGTATCGTCCCTTCCTTGGAAGACCTGTTTATTTCGCTGGTGAAAAATCAAGCGGCAAACGGCTGAAATTGGTTGATTTTTGTGCACAAAAACGAAAAACTGTCGGAAGGAGTCGGGATTTATTTTGGGCCGCCGGCAACCTCTTGGGGTACAGCGCATTGAAACGCAGACCGCCTATCCGGCTCTGGCACAAGTTTTGATATTAGAGGTGTGAAACCGGAGGTGTTTCAAAGCACATTATGGGGATAACGATTGAGGCCAAGAACTTGGTACGCCGATTCGGCGCTTTTACCGCCGTGGACGGGGTCTCCTTTGCCGTCCAGAAGGGGGAGATTTTCGGCTTTTTGGGGCCGAACGGGGCGGGGAAGTCCACCACCATCAAGATGCTCTGCGGGATTTTGGCCCCCACGTCCGGCGAGCTTTACGTCGGCGGCGTGGACGTGCGCGCCGACCCCGAAGAGGCCAAGCACCGAATCGGGTATATGTCCCAGAAATTTTCGCTCTACGAGGATTTGACGGTTTGGGAAAACATCGAGTTTTACTCCGGCATTTACCGGCTGCCGGCCGAGTCGAGAGAGGAACGAATGAGGGGGATGCTGGCGCTTTCCGGCCTCGAAGACCAGAAAAACCGGCTCGCGGGGGAGCTGCCGGGGGGGCACAAGCAGAGGCTCGCTTTGGGGTGCGCGCTTC